>JAFQKM010000111.1 GCA_017396925.1 Clostridia bacterium | reverse complement strand
TTGTAAGCCTCTGCACCGGAAAGTCAACCAAGGGCCGCCAATATTTGAAAATTGTTTACAAGACTAAGAAAAAAGCGCCCCTCGAAAGGAGCGCTTTGCAAAAGCTTTATTTGTGGAAAATCTCGGTATTCAGCTTGCCCTCGCTCTTGGCAACGACCATCGATGCAACGGCGTCGCCGGTGACGTTGAGGGAGGTGACCAGCATCTCGATGGGACGGTTGATGGCCAGGATCAGAGAGTAGGCGATCAGGGCCTGCTCGCCGGTGAAGCCGACGCCCGACAGGATGGTGAAGAGGATAACAGCGCCTGCGCCGGGGGCCGCAGGGGTACCGATCGAAGCGATCAGCGCCAGAACCATGATGACGACCAGCTGGAAGGCCGATACGTCATAGCCGCCGCAGCCTGCGATGAACAGGGTGGCAACGACCTGCATGATGGCTGTGCCGTCCATGTTGACGGTCATGCCCAGAGGCAGAACAAAGGAAGCGATCTTGGGGTCGACGCCCAGCTCCTTGGTGGTGACGTCCTGGTTGAGGGGCAGGGTGGCTGCGCTGGAAGAGGTGGAGAAGCCGAAGATGATGACCTTAAAGACCTTCTTCATAAAGGTAACGGGGTTCAGCTTGCATACCAGCATGACATAGAGGGGATAGCCGACACACAGATAGAAGAGCAGCAGACCGGTGCACAGCAGAACATAGTTCAGCGCGGGCTTGAGGTAGTCGATGCCGTAGGTGGCAAAGGTACGGCTGAGCAGCATGAAGATGGCTGCAGGGCCGAACTTGCGGACGATGAAGTTGAGGAAGATGACGATGATCTTGCTGACCTCTTCGCAGAGGCAGTAGATAAAGCTGGAAGAGCCGAGGCCCAGCTTGTTCATACCCAGGCCGACGACGACCGACAGGAAGACGATGCTGAGAACGGCATTGTTGACGCTGAATGTGGCGCCGATATTGGAAGGAACGATATCGAGGATAACCTTCAGGGGGTTGGCGCCGGTGCTGCCGACGGTGCCCTCGACGCCCTCGATCTCAATATTGAAGATGCCCATATTGAAGCAGAGAAGGCTGATGGCGCCGGCAACGAAAAGTGCGATGGCAGTGGTGGTCATGAACCAGCCGATGGTCTTGGCCGAGATGCGGCCCAGGGTGGAAGCCTCGCTGATCTCGTTGATGGCCATAACGACCGACGAGAATACCATGGGGACAATGATCAGCTGCAGCGCGCGGATAAAGATCTGGCCGCCGATATAAAACAGACCGATGGAACGCTCGGCGCCTGCGGCGGTGATATCCTGGAACAGAAGATTGTTGATGGTGATCCATGTGGCGCTGTCGCTGCCCAGATTCTCGCGAATACCCATGAAGGCAAGGCCGACGGCGATACCGGCAACCATGGCGATGAGCATCTGCAGAGCAAGCTTGTTGTTGTCGTTGAGCTTCTTCATTTGAGATTCTCCTTATTTCATTTTTGAACAGACTGTAAACAGTCCAAACGATTAGATTATATAGAGGCTTTCGGAAAAAGACAAGTTGTTTTTATGCCTTTTTCCCTCTTTTTTTCGCTTTATCGGCAAAACAAAACCCCGGAAGGTCATTCCGGGGTTTTTATCTATAAAGTTTTCTCAGCGCAGCTTGCGGCAATACTGGCTGCACAGCTTGCCGGTACATTCCGAGCAGCGCAGGGCCTCCCAGCTCCAGCGCTCACGAACAGGACGGAATCGGCTCTGCCACAGCTTCTGCGCGCCGTAGGGACGCAGGCCGCGGGTCTCGGGTGCGGCCGAAGCAAAGCGCATGACAAAGACTACGCTGATGGCCATACCGGCAAAGCCGGCGATACGCAGGGCGGCTTACTCTGTATCTGCCTGTTCGCGCCATGTACGCAGGCCGCAGCAGAGCAGATAGAGGGCAACAATAGCCGAACCGATACGGTCGAGCAGCGCTGCAGCGGCCGATCCGGGGAAGCAGAGCACGGCGGTCAGCGCCAGAGTGACCACGGTATCCACAAGGCTCTTGGCCCGATAGAGGCGGCTCTGCACAGCCAGAATGGCATTGCCGCTCTCGCGGCTCAGGCGGGCATATTTCCGCCAGAAGAGGGTATTGGCCACGGCGCCCAGCAGGGCGATGACCAGTCCGGGCACCACATTGCCCTTATCGCCTTCCGGTGCAGCCAATGCCAGCAGACCCATAACAAGGCCGCTCAGGCACATGACGGCGCCCACAAAGCGATTGGAGCGGCGCTCGGCCGCACGGCGGGATTCCTGCGGCAGGTCGGCCGTACGGCGATAGACAATAAAGGCAGCCACCAGCGCCAGCAGCTCGGCGGTACGGCGGACAAAATCGGCGATCTGGGTGGCGCTTCGTCCCTCCAGCAGGGCCAGCCCCTCCACCAGCGGGCCCGGTGCGCTCATCAGCACCGACAGCAGCATGGTGCGGCTGCCCGACTTCTTGTTTTTCTCCGGCATATCTCCAACCTCCGCAGCAACAGAATAGATCCAGTATAGCAGAAAGTATACAAAATCGTATTCCTGCATTATAAGCTTTCCCGCCCCGCTTTGCAAGGGCGACGGCAGGCAGATACAGCAAAAAACGGCAGCCCCTTACGGGACTACCGTTTATTGGTGGGAGAAGGTGGGTACTCTCGCGGCAGAGCCGCTTAGACTCCGCTGCGCTCCGACGAACCACCGGCCCGCAAATGCGGGCGTATTTCGAACCGAGCAACTTCTTCCGGACAGCAAAAAAGCGGTCATCCTTTCGGATAACCGCTTTATTGGTGGGAGAAGGTGGATTCGAACCACCGAAGTCACTGACAACAGATTTACAGTCTGCCCCCTTTGGCCACTCGGGAATTCTCCCATATTCAATTTTTCAATTGAATGGAGCTGGTGGACGGATTCGAACCCCCGACCTG
>JAFQKM010000110.1 GCA_017396925.1 Clostridia bacterium | reverse complement strand
AGGCCGAAGGCGCCGAGATGGAAGCTGCCCTTGAGGTGATCGATGGCCAGACTGTTGATATGATCATCCACGCCGAAAACGGCGTCTTCCTGCGCAGCGATCTGATCAATCTGCTGACCGGCGGCATGGTCGCCGAAAACGGCTGGCTGGAAGTTGTCGGTATGGAAGATATGAAGGCACTTTATACCGAAGCCGGCATCAATATGGACAACCTGGTCACACAGGCCACCGCTCCCGGCTTTACCATGGGCAAGCTGGTTCGCGTCATGTGTGAGGATGGCGAACTGGGCAGAGCCATGGGCTATATGGCCCCCGACAGCACCGGCCGTATTTTTACAGCCATCTATGCCGCCATGCTGGGCGACGAGCAGATCAAGGTCACCGGTTCTTCTTCCAAGACCTATAAGTGCACCTTCGACGAGACCGATCTGCTGGATGCCATGGTCAATGCCGGTTTCTTCGCTGCCGAGGATGCCGACGCAGCCAAGGATATGTTTAAGGAAATGGGTATGAATGTCGACTTCGCCATGACCATGACCGCACGCAACGGTAAGATCACCAAGTCGACTGCCGATATGACCATGGCCATGACCGGCGTTAAGATGACCATGGATGTGGAAGGCACAACCACTTCCTCCAAGGGCAGCATGGTTCTGGATATCGATGAGGTCGGCAAGTTTGAGCTGGAGTTCACTTCCCGTATCTCCACATCCAAGGATGCGCCCCTGAGCGGTCCTGCAGCCGGCGAACAGGTTGTTACCCTGCAGGAGCTGATCAATGCCTTTGCCGGCACATTGGTTGAATAAATACCATTTGTAATTTGCGATATTTAAAATTACATAAAGTAAAAAGCCCCGCCATCGGCGGGGCTTTTTATGTCTGAATAGTATAGGACAATTAAAGTGAGGTCATTTTTAAATTGGTTTTTGCACGGACATGTGCCGGGCAAAAACACCCCGACCCGCCATTGTTTTCCACAGAAAACAGGCGAAACCCGTTCCGCAGAACGGCGTCACGCATATTGCCGCCATGGCTGATGGTGATGTTCCAGCCCTTGCCGGCACCCATACGCGTAAAGGCGGCGGCCTTTTCAAAGGCCTCCAGCATCAGGGCGGGGGAAGGCTGGAAAATGTCAAAGAAATTATCGGGTACAGAAAAAGCCTGTCCGGAGATGACCCGGACAGGCAGAACGGAAAATCGTTTATTTTGTGATACGGAACAGCGAGGTCTCTTCCGAGAAACCCTTGAGATTGTAGAGAACCAGCATATCATCGATCTCCTGCTGTTCGATATAAGCCGCCAGGCTCATGCCGAAGCTGCGCAGGTCGACCACGTGGATCTCGGAATAGTAGGGCAGCAGGAACTGAACAAAGGTGTTGGCGTAGGAGTCCTTGACCAGGATCAGCTTGTCGCCTACATTACCGGTGTCGATCTTGGTGACGGCCTGATTGCCGCTGAGATAGACCGAATACTTGTCCTTGACCGACAGATAGGAGCGGTCGTAGATGCCTTCGATGACATTGCCGTCCATGTTGTGTTCCATGGTGGGATAGCCGTAGAGGTAGGCATCGATGGTATCCTGTTTGAACCAGATGCCGGTCTTGGAGAAGGTAGTACCCAGGAACTGGTTGCTCAGGGTCTCCTGTGTGAACTGGCCGATGGGCAGAGCAATGTCGCCCATCAGCGCCTCATAGCAGTAAAAGGCGCCCAGCGAGGTCCAGTGATGGTCGTTGCGGTAATAGATGTATTGGTTGGTGTGAGGGGTCAGTGCCGCCAGACAGTCGGCACTCAGCAGGTCTTCGGCCTGTGCCAGCAGGGCAGCCTGATCGACATTGGGGGTCTCGGTGCCGATCTTGTCTTTGAGGACTTCGGCAGCGGTGGGGACCAGCAGGACGTCGAAGCTGTCCAGCTTGTCGGCATAGAATTCCTTGGCTGCGCGGAGGTAGTTGAGGTTTTTCTCATACTGTTCCTCGTCGATGTCGGTGAACATCTCGATCTGCCAGCCATCGTCGGTGATGTGGACACCACCGGTATCCTTGCGGCCCAGCGCCAGATCGAGACGGCTCTTGACCGAGATCCACATATCTCGGAAGGGGAAACCGTCGGTGACATAGCTTTCATACTGGGCGGTGAATTCGCCGCTGAAGAGGCTTTCCAGAGAAAAGGCGGGTTTGGCGGTCAGATAGCGATTCTCATTGTCCGAATAGCCGCGCTTGGGCAGCAGCAGGAAGCAGATCGAAATACCGAAGAGCAGCACCAGAAAGAGGGCTGCAGCGGTGATGGCTTTTTTGCTTTTCATGGATAGGCCTCCTTAGAAACGGAAATAGAGGAAGGGGTTGTAGGTGCCGGCGACCAGATAGGCGGTGCTCGACAGGAAGCCGATCACCAGCAGAATGCCGGCCAGTGCAGCGGCAGGGATGCCGTCTTTTTCGGTCAGCTTGCCGTAGAGCTTATGGGGCAGAGGGGTCGAGCCGATGACGCCGCAGACCAGCAGAGGAGCCAGAGTGGTCAGATAATAGAGGGCGCTGCCGTTAGCCACGGGAACACCGATGCCCAGCAGGGCACGCATATAGGCCCAGACGAGGCGCATATCCTCCAGTGCAAAGAGTACCCAGCCGAAGAGAACAACGATCAGAGTGTAGATATGGCTCCATACGCGGGACTTGTTGAGGTGCTTCAGCAGGAAGGTCTTTTCCAGCACGAGGAAGATGAAATAATAGAGGCCCCACAGCAGGAAGTTCCAGCCTGCACCGTGCCAGATGCCGGTGGCCAGCCAGACGACCAGCATATTGAAGATCTGGCGGCGGGGACCCTTGCGGTTGCCGCCAAGAGGGATATAGACATATTCACGGAACCAGGTGCCCAGTGACATATGCCATCTGCGCCAGAACTCGGTGATCGATTTGGAGATGTAGGGGTAGTTGAAGTTCTCGATGAACTTGAAACCAAGCATGCGGCCCAGACCGATGGCCATATCGGAATAGCCGGAGAAGTCGAAATAGATCTGCAGGGCAAAGCACAGAATACCGAGCCAGCTGCCCAGCAGGCTGAGGCTGCCGCCGCTCATCAGCTCCCATACCTGGCCGAAGGTGTTGGCCAGCAGGACTTTCTTGCTCAGGCCGCAGACAAAGCGGGAAGCACCTTCGCCGAACTTGTCTACCGAATGGGTACGGCCCTTCATCTGCTCGGCAACATCCAGATAACGGACGATGGGGCCGGCGATCAGCTGGGGGAAGAGGGCGACATAGGTGCCGAAGGCGATGATGTCCTTCTGCATGGGGGCATCACCGCGATAGACGTCGATGGTGTAGCTCATGGTCTGGAAGGTGTAGAAGGAAATGCCGATGGGCAGGGCCAGCTGGGGAACGGGAAGATTCAGGCCAAACAGGCTGTTGATGGTGCCGGCCAGGAAGCCGCTGTATTTGAAAATGCCCAGCAGGCCGAGGTTGATGATGACCGACGACAGAAGCCAGTATTTGGCCTTCTGTGTGCCGCGGTATTTATCGACCATCTTGCCGTGGGTATAGTCGACAACGGTCGAGAAGATCATCAGGCTGACATAAACCGGCTCGCCCCATCCATAGAAGAGCAGGCTGGCCATGAACAGCATCAGATTTTTGATTTTACGGGGACTGATGTAGTAGATCGCCAGTACCACAGGCAGGTAGAGGGCGATGAAAAGCGGACTGCTGAAGATCATAAACGGTCTCCTTAAAACAGAGGTATTTTCGTAAAAACAGGGCGGCCGGTCGGGCCGCCCTGTGCATAGGGTTCATTCTTACTTGAACAGCTTGTTGAAAGCGTCAACGCCGGTCTGCATCTGCGCCCCACAAAATCTGCGATTTTGCGAGGACCCCACAGATCAGATAGATTTGCGGCGAATAAATCGCCTGCAAATCGGCGCCGCATTGGCGGCGGCACACAGGAGCGTGCTTGCAGTTGCAGATCGTTTTTTACTTGAACAGCTTGTTGAAAGCGTCAACGCCGGTCTGCATCTGCTCCTTGGCAAACTTGGCTGCATCTTCCTCGGTGGCTTCGACATTTTCGTCAACAGCACCCAGCATCATGAAGACAACATGGTCGCCGTTGCGCAGAACCTGGGAAGCATTGACCTTGGCCAGGTTGGCAGGATACCACATGCCGTTCTGGATCAGGTTGTCGCGGGCAGCGGTCAGAGCAGCCTCAACAGCCTCGCCCTTACCTTCCTTGGCCTTGACGACAACGATACGGTCGGGGTGGAAGGAGATCATGGCCATCTGGGCCTTGATCTCGGCAACATCATCCATGTTCAGGCCGTAGGTCTCGGTGTATTCCTCCTCGATCATATCGGCATCGGGGATGAAGTCGTCGCCGTAGGCGTTCTTGATGGCGTCGAAGATCTCCTCGGCGGTATAGTCCTTGGCAGAGGCCTCTTCTTCACCGGCGCCGCAAGCGGCCAGAGAGAAGATGGTCAGCATAGCCAGCATCAGGGTAAACAGTCTTTTCATTTTGGTGTATTGTCCTTTCATTTTTTATTCTTTGCTTTTGCGGTGGCACAGATTAGACGGGTGGAAGCTGCGGAAGGTTCCGCCTTTTTTAAAAGTTTTTTCAGAAAAATTTTCCGGTATCCAACAATGCGCGCACATAAAATAAGTATAACCTATATTGGGGGAAAAAGCCATACAGAAAACATAAAAACAACTGAAAAACTGATAAAATATGAAAAGCCCGCCATGAGAATCATGGCGGGCTTTGGGGTTGAAACTTATTCTTCGGTCTCGAAGATGGTGGTGAAGACATCGCCCTCCACCGTGACCACCTTTTCCAGATCTTCATCCTGCATACGGTCGGCATCGAAAGGCATTTCGAAGCGGACACAGGTGCCGCAGGAAGAGCTGAGGGCGCGGGGGACGGGCATCATGGTGGCCGTATCGTCGCCCAGACGTTTGAGGGTCTTCTGGAAGGTCATTGCACCCAGATGGGTGTAAAAGGTGGCAATATAGTACATACGCAGTTACCTCCGTGGTCTCGTTTTCGGGAGACCGCAGAGCGGTTCCCGTATGTTTACTTCTCGATGGTGATCTCGAAATCCTCGCCGACGGCCTTGTGAGAGACCTTATAACCGGCGTTGGCAGCATAACGGGAGATGTTGTTGACAGGTGTCATGCTGTCGACCATAACGACCAGAGGCAGGCCCTTCTCGAGGGCAGCTCTTGTCATGATCAGGGGTTCGGGGCAGGAATAGCCTCTTGCGTCGAGTGTATTCATACTATTATACCTTATCCTTTCTCATGTTTGCAATACCGATGGCAATAACAACGATAAAGCCGATGATAACGGCGATCTGGCCGTTGGGTGTGGGGCCGTTGCCGGAGGAAGCCAGGCCGAAGTTGTGGCAGAATGCAGCGCCGACGATCATACCGAGAACGGTGATGGTCGAGTCGGAGGAGCCTTCACCGGCCAGGATCAGCTGACGCAGGGGGCAGCCGCCCAGCAGAGCCGAGCCCAGACCGCACAGAGCCATGCCCAGGAAGTTCCACAGAGCATCGTTGTAAGCGACAGGCTGGCCTTCGAAGCCCAGATTGAACTTGCCCATCAGGACATTGCCGACCAGAGCGGCGACGATGATGGCGATGAAGCCCTGGATCAGGTAGAAGTCCTTGAACATGATGACGTCACGCAGGCCGCCGACCATGCACAGACGGCTCTTCTGAGCCAGTGCACCGACAACCAGGCCGGCGATCAGAGCAGCAGCAATGGGCGCGCGCATGGAGCCGGGGCCCTCTGTGGAGAACTTCAGAACCGAGGGAACCAGAACCAGCAGGCCCAGCAGAGCCAGAACGATGAAGACCATGCTCATGCCTTCCAGCTTGGACTGGTTGTAGTGCTTCTTCAGTGTGAAGCCATTCTTGAGGAAGAAGATACCGATCAGGATACCGGCGATGAAGCCGACCAGACCGACTACGGCGTTGAGGTCACCGCCTGCGATACGCAGGACCATGCGGAGGGGGCAGCCCAGGAACATCAGCGCGCCAACCATGACGAAGAAGCCAAGGATAAAACGTGTGACAGGGGAGGAACCGCCGCGGGCCTTGAATTCCTTACCGGCAACCGACATGATGAAGGCGCCGAGGACCAGACCGATGATTTCGGGACGGATGTACTGAACGACACCGGCTGCATGCATACCGACGCCGCCAGCGATGTCACGCAGGAAGCAGGCGATGCAGAAGCCCATGTTTGCAGGGTTGCCCAGCTTGACCAGCAGGACAGCAGCTGCGCCAACGATCAGACCGGTGGCGATCATCAGCAGATTTTTCTTGTCTTTCATAGGGATCTCT
>JAFQKM010000109.1 GCA_017396925.1 Clostridia bacterium | reverse complement strand
GGCCGTTGCGGTGGCAGTTCTCTTCGCCGAGGACATACTTGAGGTTGTCGTAGACGGCGTCCTTCAGCTCTTCGCTCTCAAAGGGGCACATGTAGCCGGGCAGGTTGACGATCTTGCACTGGGCACCCAGTGCCATGGCGCCGGCCTGCAGGGCACGGTCGACCTTCTCGGAGGCTTCGTGGATGGCCTTGGTGTTGCTGCCGCGGACATAGGTCTCGAGGCGGACGTCGTCGGGAACGACATTGACCAGATCGCCACCCTTGGTGATGATGGGATGGACACGGATGGTGTCCTCATCGCGGAAGGTCTCGCGGTTGGCGTCGATGGCGGCCAGACCCAGCTGTGCGGCCTTGAGGGCGTTGATGCCCATATGGGGTGCAGCTGCATGGGAAGCCTTGCCGGTATACTGGATCAGCTTGCCGACAAAGCCCTTGCCGATGGCGCCGCCGCAATTGCCCTTGCTCCACTCTTCCGCACCGGGATTCTCGGTGACCGAAGTGTGCTGCATGATCATCATATCAACATTGTCCATCAGGCCCAGGCGAATAAACTCCTGCTTGCCGCCGAACAGCTTGATGATACCCTGATCCTTGAGGCTCTGGCGGTATTCCAGCTCGACGAACTCTTCGGAGGGAACATGCATCAGGGTGATGTCGCCATCCAGGTTCTCCATGATGCCGGGCGCCTTGAGGGCTGCGGCAACACCGACGACCGAAGCCGCCTGGCAGGAGTGGCCGCAGGAATGGGCTGCGCCGGTCTCGGGATCGCAGCAGGGATGGCCCTTGACGATAACGGCATCCAGCTCGCCCATAACGGCCAGATTGACCTTGTGGTCGCGGCCCTTGACGGGTGTGATGATGCCGGTGACGGCATGGCCGTCGGTATATGTATAGCCGAGCTCATCAAGGGCGGCCTTGATCTTGGCGGCCGTCTTGAACTCTTTATAGCCCAGTTCGGGCTCGTGATAGATCGAGGATTCCAGGGCGATCAACTTGTCGGCATAAGCATCGATGGCTTCGCAGGCCAGCTTTTTCATTTCGGAAACATTCATTTCTGCTCTTTCCTTTCGGTTTGTTTTCGGCAGACGCCGATACAGCCTTATTTTATCCTTTTATCTCTTCCCTTTCAATCTTTTACCTGTGAAAGAAATCGTCAAACGAAAAAAACGGCGATTCCGACAAAAAATCTTCTGTTTTTTTGACATTTCGGGCAATAGAAAAACCCCGCTCTCCTGTTGCAGAGAGCGGGGATCTTACATCCAGATGAGATCGTGCAGAGATTAGTCGACGACCTTTTCGGTCAGCAGTCTCCAGACCAGATCATAGGCCTTGGCGAACTCAGCCATGTCGAGGTACTCGTTGGTGGTATGTACATCAAACATACCGGTGGTCAGGCCGGAGCACTGGAAGCCCTTGCCCGAGAAGATGTTGGAGTCGCCCGAACCGTTGCTGACGCCATACTCGATGGTGTAGCCGGCTTCTTCCAGCAGCTTGACCATGGCGCGGCGCATGAAGCTGTTTTCATCGGGCTTGTGGGGCGGGCAGAAATGGTCGATTTCGATGTCGACGGTAGCGCCGAACTCGGCAGCTGCATCCTGGCAGGCCTTGATGATCAGATCGACCTGAGCCTGGATCTGTTCCTGTGTATGGGAACGGACCTCGCAGGTAAAGGTGACCTTGTCGGTGACGATGTTTGTGGCACCGCCGCCTTCGATGCGGCCGATGTTGGATGTGGTTTCGGGATCGATGCGGCCGAACTTGATGCGGCTGATGGCCGATGCTGCAACAGCGATGGCGTTGATGCCCTTTTCGGGCTCGATGCCGCCGTGGGCCATCTTGCCGTGGAAAGTGATCTCCAGGGCGTCCTTGCCGGCGCCCGACTTGAGCAGCTTGCCGCTCAGCTTACCTGCGCCGTCGAGGGCGAAGATATTCTTGCAGGGCAGCTTGGAATAGTCAAAGTTCTTTGCACCGTGCATGCCGTTCTCTTCGCAGATGGTGAAGAGGAACCACAG
>JAFQKM010000108.1 GCA_017396925.1 Clostridia bacterium | reverse complement strand
GATCGCCGAAGAGCGCCTGGTCTATGAAGACCGCCGCCTCTATGTCCTCATGCGCATCTGCGAAGGGCAGTATGAAGGCGGAGACCACCTGCTGTGGAGCGCCGCCATGGAGCGCGATCCCCTGTTCCCCGACTATATCCGCATGATGTGCATCAAGTTCCAGCGCCGCTATGACGGCAGCGGCAGCGATTCCGACCGCGCCATGCTGGAGGTACTGAAGGAGAGAGAAGCATGTCTGTAGACAGTTTTTTCCTCCGGGCCCAGAGCCTGGAGCTCGACCGTGAACTGAAAAATGCCCGTATCGACAAGATCTTCATGCCCCGTCCCACCGAGATCGTGCTGGCCCTGCGCAGCCTCAGCGGCAATGTGCGCCTGATGGTCTCCTGCGGCGGCAGCAACGCCGGCGTTTATCTGACAAGCCTGCGCCCCGAGAATCCCCCTGCGCCCCCCATGTTCTGTATGCTGCTGCGCAAGCATATGCAGGGCGGCAAGATCCTGTCGGTCGACCAGCCCGAGGGCGAGCGCCTGCTGGTGCTGACCTTCACCTCCACCGACGAGCTGGGCCGTGTGTCCGAAAAGAAGCTGGTGGTCGAGCTGATCGGCAAGCGTACCAACCTGCTGCTCCTCGACGAAGAGGGCATCATCCTCGGCTGTGTCAAAAAGGTCGACTATGATATGTCCGACCGCGCCGTGCTGCCCGGCCTGCGCTACCGTATGCCGCCCCGCAGCGACAAGCCTTCGGTCTATGGCAAGACGGCCGCCGAGCTGGCCGCACTGCTGGAAGGGGTGCAGGAGGCCGACGATATCATGGACCGCCTGGACGGCGTATCGCCGCAGATCGCCGCCGAGCTGCTCCATCTGGGTTATGATGCCGATCGGCTGGGCGCCGCCCTCTATGACCTGACCCAGGGCAGCGGCAGGCCCTATCTGATCCGCCGCAAAGGAGAGGACTTCGACCTCTCCTGCCTGCCCATGACCCGCCATATCGACGGCGAGAGCATCCTCTGCGAGAGCTTCTCCCAGCTGATGGATGATTTCTACAGCACCCGCCGCGCCGCCGACCTCAAGAAGAATCTGTCCTCCGCTCTGCGCCGCACGCTGGACAACCACCGCAGCCGCCTCGAGCGCAAGCTGGGCAAGCAGCGCCAGGAGCTGCTGACGGCACAGAAGCGCGAGGACCTTAAGAAAAAGGCCGACCTGATCAACAGCAACATCTATGCCATCCGCAGCGGTGACAGCAAGGCCACCGTCGTCGATTATTTCGACCCCGAAATGCCCACCGTCGAGATCCCCCTCGATCCCGAACTGTCGCCCCAGCAGAACGCCCAGCTGCTCTATAAGCGCTATACCCGCCTCAAGAATGCCGAAGAGGCCCTGCAGAAGCAGATCGATCAGGGCGAGCAGGAGCTGGCCTACCTCGAGAGCCTGCTTTACGAGCTGGAGCTGGCCGGCACCGAGAAGGAGATCCGCGAGCTGACCCAGGAGGCCCAGAATGCCGGCTATGTCAAAAAGGCCCAGAGCAAGAAGAACAAGCCCGAGAAGCCGGGCGTGATCATCCCCAAAAAGTATGTGACATCGGGCGGCTTCACCCTGCTGCGCGGCAAAAACAACCGCGAGAACGACCATGTCACCATGCGCATGGCCAAGGGCGGCGACTATTGGTTCCATGCCCGCAACATCCCCGGCAGCCATGTCATTCTGGTCTGCGAAGGCCGCGAGCCTGCCGTATCCGACCTCGAAGAGGCCGCCGCACTGGCCGCCTTCTATTCCAAGGCCGGTATGTCCAACCGTGTGCCCGTCGACTATACCCGCGCCAAGCACGTCAAAAAGCCTTCCGGTGCCCGCCCTGGCATGGTCAACTACTTCGAGTTTAAGACCATGCTGATTGAGCCGAAGGATCTGGAAGAGATATAACATTGAATAAAGCGAATCTGCACAAAGCCTGCGCCATCGGCGCAGGCTTTTCTTTATATCTTCTTCATTGACAGGATATGGCGCTTATGGTATCATACCTTTCGACAGGCAATAGGGCCTGTCTTTGAACGATTGAT
>JAFQKM010000107.1 GCA_017396925.1 Clostridia bacterium | reverse complement strand
ACGTCCTTTACTATAATAAATTAAATAAATTATGCCCATTATACCCCTTTGCTCGGGGAAAAGCAAGGGCGGTTGCACCCATGGCCGATTTGTGGTAAGGTTATGTGGAATACCGAAAACCCACAGAAAGCGAGATTTTTATGAAAACCAAATACATCCTCCACTATGGCGACTATGCCGTGGCGGAAAATGAACGTCTGTATACCGAAATGGCCGCCCAGGGCTGGCATTTGGTCAAACGCGGCCAGCGCCTGAGCAGGTTTGAAAAAGGCACCCCCACCCGCGAGCAGTACCGCATCGAGCTGCTGGGCCCCGGCCTGATGAACGACGAGATGGCCGAAAAGGCCGGGCAGAAGGGCTGGGAATTGGCTGCCGCTAACGGCCTTGTACATATCTTCAGGGGCAGCGGCAAGAAAAAGCTGCCTGCGCTGGGCGATGGGCCCGAGCAGAAGGCCGTGACCCTCAAGGCCCTTCGCCGCGACTACCGCACCGGCTTTGCCGTCAGCATCCTGTCGGTGGCCTTTATGGCCATGATGACCGGCGGCAGCCTGACCCGCTGGCTGATGTTCCCCGAGTTTTATCTGCTGCTGGGCGCCATTCTCTTTATGGCCATCGGCACGCTGGCCTACGGCGCCGTCCGCACCATGGTGCTTTATAAGCAGCTGCGCGCCGGCACACCCATCGATCACGACCGCACCGGCAATGTCATGGGGCGCAAGGTGGGCATCTATGCCATCTGTTCGCTCTTTGTCTGCCTGCTGCTGCTCTGCGGCCTGACCGTCCTGCGCAGCACCCAGTATGATATGCCCGACGAGGCCGACGGTCCCTATCTGACCCTCTCGGACCTCGGCTGGGAAGGCGAGCCGATGGCCGATCCCCAGTCGGGCGAATCGCGCCCCGATACCGTCCAGCACGAAAATAACCTTTTTGCCGAGGTATGGGATACCTACGAGGGCGTCACCCTCGGCGCCGAGCAGGAAGCCTGGATGTATACCACCGTCTACAGGCTCAAGGCCGGCTGGCTGGAAAAGGGAATGGACGAATATCTGGCCGCAGGTGCGCTCTTCGTCAAGGATCTGGCCGAATACACCCCTGTGGAGGGCACCGGCTTCGATGCCGCCTATCGCGTGGAGGGCGGATTTGAATATATCGCCGTCAAGGACGATATGGCCTGGTATATCCTCTATGCCGATCCCGGCAATTTCAGCCCTGACGAGACCCCCGAACGGGATGTCCTCGCCGCACTGGCCGCTAAAATGCAGTAAAAGAAAAAGCGATGAGAAATCTTCTCATCGCTTTTATTTTTGGCTTGTTTTATATCACACAGATATGGGCAGGATGCCTTCTGCTTCGGGTTCGGCAGCTGCCTCGGCCAGGATCTGCTCCAGCAGATCGCCCACCGTGCCTTCATAGCGCTTCACGCCGCCCGGCAGGGAGGCAAAATCGATGGGGCGCATGAGGGAGGGGACACAGGGCATCTCCATGGCGCCGCTCTTGTCGAGGACTTCGGCAATGAACTCCGAGCAGAAATATTTGTTGCCGCGGTCGACGGCCAGACCCAGACGGCAGTAGAGCAGGCCCAGCAGGCTGTAGCTGTAGCGAGGCATCATACCCACCATTTCGTCGACAATGGCGCGGGCGCGGTCGTAGCTCTCGTCGGAGATCTGAAACTCGTAGAGGGCGCAGGGGATCTGGTTATAGGCCTTGTAGAAGCCGCGGTGCAGCGACTCGATGCGGAAGCCGGCCGGCAGCACCAGATGGGTATACTTGCGGCCGAAGCTGTACATCTCCTGCATATCTTCCTCGAAGGAAAGGGAGGAATGGGTATACTGTGCGTCGGTGACCATGTGGATGACACGGGAAGCGATGGTCTGGGAACGGGTCAGAAGGATAAAAATCGAGCGCATGGGCTATCCTCTCCTTTCTTTGAAAAGTGACTGCTTTAATAACTATACAACAAATTTCAGAAAAAGTAAAGAAACGGGCGGCTTTTCGATCAAAAGCCGCCCGTATATTGACTTTTTGAATGATCAGTCGGCATACCGGCCGGTCTGGGACGAAAGCAGGCTGCGGCAGTCGAGCTTGCCGGTCTCGGGCAGAGCCGCGATGCAGCCGATGCCGATGGCGCCCGGGCCGGTATGGCAGGCGATGCTGAGAGCCAGAGGGTCAAGCAGGACCTGTGCGCCGGGGAAGCGGGCCGAGATCTCGGCCTGCCAGAGGGCGGCTTCCTCTTCCGAACAGGTGTAGGCGCCGCGAATATAGAAGGGGCGGCCGGCAAAACGCTCGCGCAGATCGTTTTCGATGGCCTCCAGCATGGCGGCCTTGGCCGCCTTCATGCCGCGGACCTTGGTGAAGGCGTCGATGCGCTCGCCGCCGATCTGCAGCACCGGCTTGATATTGAGCACCGTGCCGATGGAAGCGGCAGCCGGGGTGACACGTCCGCCCTTTTTCAGATATTTGAGATTGTCGACCGTGATGTAGATCGAGGCAGTGAGGGCCTCGCGCTCGAGAATGTCGCAGATCTCGCGGCCGGTGCAGCCGCGCTCGGCCAGTACGGCGGCCTCGATGACGCTCTGCTTGAGGGTCCAGGAGATGCGCTTGTTGTCGACGACAAAAACCGTGCCGCCAAAATCCTCGGCCAGCATTCTGGCCGTCTGGCAACCGCTGCTCAGGCCCGAGGTCATGGGAATATAGACGACCTCTTCATAGCTGCGCAGGGCACGGCTCCAGGTCTCGGTGACGTCATACATGGAGGGCTGCGAGGTCGAGACCTCGGCGCCGTTTTTCAGAAAGGTATAAAACTCGGCATGGGAAAGATTGACGCCCTCGTGATAGAGTGCGCCGTCGATAAAGAAGGGCATGGGGATAACTTCGATGCCCAGAACATCGGCTTCCGCATGGGTGATGCCGCTGTTGCTGTCGGTGATGACCGCCACTTTACGCATGGTGGACCTCCTTACGTTATAAAAACACCCGCAGGCAGGCCGCGGGAGAGAAGATATTCATATATGAAAATCATAGCATGAGGCAGGCGGCAGAACAAGTAAACGAAATCTAAACAAAAACTTAACACTGTATAAACGAAGTCAGCAGCCGACCGGGAAACACCACACGGGGATGGAAATGGCAGAAGGTAAATGGTATAATAAGATCATAAAGAAACATAGTGCCCAAAGGAGGTGCAGAATGCCAAAGCCCCGTTATTCCCTACTCGATCTGATCCGCGGTCTGGCGCTGGTCAGCATGATGGCCTATCATGCAAGCTGGGATCTGGTTTATCTCTTTGGGGTCGACTGGCCCTGGTACCACAGCGAGGGCGCTTTTCTGTGGCAGCAGGCCACCTGCTGGACCTTCATTCTGCTCTCCGGCTTCTGCGCCCCCATGGGCCGCAGCCGATATAAGCGCGGCCTGACCGTCTTTGCCTGCGGCTGGATCATCACGCTGGTCATGAAGCTCTTTATGCCTGCCACACCCAATCTTTTCGGTATTCTGGTCTTTCTGGGCAGCGCCATGATGATCGTCCATGCCCTGCACGGTGTGCTGGCAAAGCTGCCGCCGCTGCCCGGCGCATGGCTTTCCTTTCTGACCTTCATCGGCCTGCGGTGGATCAACCGCGGCACGATCGGCTGGGGCCGCCTGACGCTTACCCTGCCCGAAGGCCTCTATCGAAATGATTTTACCGCCTTTCTGGGCTTCCCCCACAGCGGTTTCCGTTCCACCGACTATTTTGCCCTGCTGCCCTGGTTTTTTCTCTTCCTGACGGGATATTTCATCTATCGTCTGGCCGAAAAAAAGGGCTGGCTTGCCCATCTGCCCGATCTGCAGCTGCCCGTGCTCAACCTGCTGGGCAGATATTCCTTATATGTCTATATGGCCCATCAGCCGGTCATCTATGGCATCCTGTGGCTGGTATTCTCTGTGATCTGAGGTAAATCATCATGCTCAACACCGAACGACTGCACATTCTTCCCTTTACCCCCGATATGGCGGGCGATCTGCACCGTCTGTCGCTGGAGGAAAGCAACCGCGCCTTTCTGCCCGACGAGGTCTTTGAGACCGAAGCCGCTGCCGCGCGCATCATCGAACTGTTTATGGATGAATACGAGGGGGATCACGGCCCCTTTGTCTATGCCGTCACCCTGCAGGACGGCACCTATATCGGCCATGTGGAAGCGGCCCTGACCGGCGACGGCGACTGGGAGGTCGGATTCCATATCGGCGAAGATCATGCCGGCCATGGCTATGCCGCCGAGGCCGTGCGCGCCTTCCTGCCCTTCATCGCCGAAAAGCTGGGTCTGGAAGAGATCCTGGGCATCTGCTGCGAGGAAAACATTCCCTCCTGGCGCGTGCTGGAAAAGAGCGGCTTCGAGCTGGAATACGAGGGACAGGGCCGCTATCAGGGCTTTGTCCGCCCCATCCGCCGCTATGTATGGACCCCTGCCGCCGCCGAGGACATCGACGATTTCTGGGCACGCTTTGTGCGCGAGCAGGGCTTTCATCCCAAGACCGAATACCGAGAGGCCATCTGCCTCGATGAATATGATTCTGCCGAGCCTCAGCTGCATCTGGTGCTGGAGGGCAGAAAAACCGCCGGCCTGACCGCCCTGCGTTTCTGGCAGTGGCTGGAGTGCGACCTGCCCGAGCAGGGCGACTTCTCGATCCTCACCGACCGCGAGGGCAATCCCCGATGTGTCCTCGAGACCATGGAGGTCATCGAACTGCCCCTCAGCCGCATCACGGCCGAACAGGCCGCCCTCGAGCAGGGCAGCGCTGTGGAATTAGAGGTATGGCGCACCCGTCAGCAGGCCCGTATGGAAAAGGAAGCCGTCAGCCATCGCTACGACCCCGAAGCCGACCCCACTGTGGTCCTGGAGGTCTTCGAGGTGGTATGGCAGGCATAGGAAAGGGGAGAGGTTATGCGATTTGAACTGCGTCATCCCTTTATGGCGGTAGAAAACGAGGGTACGGCCACCTATGGCGGCAGCCAGCGCCTGGGCCGTTATGATCATATGCGCCGCTGGGGCTGCGGCGTCATCGGTGCGGCCGATCTGCTCTTTTATCTGAGCCTCTACCATCCGAGATACCGGGCCGGCCTTTTTGCCGACGCACCGCGGGACGGCAGGGTGACCCTCGATTGGTACAACGACCGCATCGATCAGCTGCGCCGCCGCTTCCTGCCGGTCATCCCGCATCACGGCATCAACGGTCTGGCGCTGGCCTTTGGCCTCAATCTGTATTTTAAAAAATACAAGTTGCCCCTCCGCGCCCGCTGGGGCGTCCGTCCCGGCCGGCTGTGGGACGAGATCGATGCCCAGCTGCGCAAGGATATGCCGGTCATTTTCTCGATCGGCAACAACTTCCCCTGGATGTGGCAGAAAAACAAGCTGGGCTTTTACCCGGCGCCCGACCGCGAGGGCTGCAAGCCTGCGGCCCGCACCATGGCCCACTATGTTACCGTCACAGGATCGGATGCCGAATGGCTGCGCATCTCTTCGTGGGGCGTGGAGTATTACATCAGCAAGGCCGAATACTGTGCCTATGTCGATCAATACAGCAGCAATATCCTCAGCAATATGCTCTATATCCGCGAAATTGAAGAATAAGGGGTGTATGATATGAAACTGATCGAAAACTATATGGCCAAAAAGCTCAAGGCCGAAGACGAGGCCACCAAGCGCTATATGGCCAAGCGCGACGCCACCGTCACCTTCCCCGAGGATGTGGAAGAGACCAAAAATATCCGTTATGGCACCGGCGACCGCGCCATCATGGACATCTACCGTCCGAAGAATATGGAGGGCAGCCTGCCCGTGCTGATCGACTTCCACGGCGGCGGCCTGCTGCTCTGCGAAAAAGAGTTCAACCGTTATTTCTGCGCCGAAATGTCGCGCCTGGGCTTTGTCGTCTTCAATGTCGAATATCCGCTGGCCCCCGACCATAAGGTCTTCGAGATCCTCGGTGAGACCTTCAAGGCCCTCAAGACCATCGGTACGCTGGCCCCCAACTACGGCGGCGATCTGGCCCGTGTGGCCCTGACCGGCGACTCGGCCGGCGGCTGGCTGGCCCTGTATACCACAGCGGCCTGGCGCAATCCCATGATCGCCGAAAGCCTGGGACTGACGGCCGGCAGCTTCGACATTGGCGCCCTGGCTCTGACCTCCTGCATGGCCTATACCACCGGCCTCAATCCCAAGTATCTCATGCTGCGCGGCAGTTATTTCGGCAAGGAATACCGCCGCCATCCCTTCATGCAGTATACCGATCCGCGCTGCAAGGCGGTCACCGAGGCGCTGCCGCCCACCTTCCTGCTCACCGGCAACGGCGACTATCTGCGCGAAGACACCCTCTCCTATGCCAAGGCGCTGGAAGAGCAGAACATCCCCCACAAGCTGGCCGACTACGAGGGCGATCCCAAAAAGCTGGTGCATGTCTTCAATGTCATCGATCCCTACAGCGACTGGGGCAGCAAGGGCAACCGCGATATGGCCGAATACCTGCTGGCCAATCTGGATTGATCCAAACCATTCTATAAATTATACATAAAGGAGGCGATCCTATGTTGGGCGCCATCATCGGCGATATTGTCGGTTCCCGTTTCGAGTGGGACAACTATCGCGCCAAGGACTTTGATCTGTTTCACGAAAAATGCTTTGCCACCGACGACTCGATCATGACCATTGCCATCGGTCGGGCCGTACTCGACCATAAAGCCACGGGCGGCAGCCTGCAGAAGGCCGCCAAGCGCCGTATGCGCGAGATCGGCCGTCCCTATCCCGGCTGCGGCTTCGGCGGACGGTTCTTCCAGTGGATCTACAGCGATACCATGGGCCCTTATCACTCCTTCGGCAACGGTGCGGCCATGCGCATTTCGGCCGTCGGCTGGGCGGCCGAAAGCCTCGAAGAGGTCTATGACATGAGCTATGCCGCCACCAAGGTCACCCACGACCATCCCGAGGGACTCAAGGGGGCCGAGGCCACAGCGGTGGCCATCTATCTGGCCCGCACCGGCCATTCCCAGGCCGAGATCCGCGCAGCCATCGAGAAGACCTATTATAAGCTCGACTTCACCATCGACCAGATCCGCCCCACCTACCGGTTCAACGAGACCTGTCAGGAGACCGTCCCGCAGGCCATCGAGGCCTTTCTGGAGGCCGAGAGCTTCGAAGACGCCATCCGCATCGCCATTTCGGTGGGCGGCGACAGCGATACCCTGGCCGCCATTACGGGCAGCATCGCCGAAGCCTATTTCGGCATCCCCGAAGCCATTGCCGCACAGGCTGTGGAATACCTCGATCCCTTCCTGCGCGAACACTACGACGCCTTTGTGGCCGCATACCCCGGCAGGATCCTGAAGTAAAAACAACGGACGCGGAGAAGATTTT
>JAFQKM010000106.1 GCA_017396925.1 Clostridia bacterium | reverse complement strand
TCTCCTGGCCAAAACCGAAGGTGCCGCTGGCGGGGATGACGGGGTTCTTGAGGGTAATGCCGCTCAGTGTGGTTTCCAGTCTGTTCATTACTCGAAAGACACCTCCTCGGTGGGGAATACGGGGCCGTCCTGGCAGATACGCTTGGTACCGACCAGTGTATGGCAGGTGCAGCCCATGCAGGCGCCGAAGCCGCAGCCCATGCGCTCTTCAAAGGACAGCTGACCCGAAATGCCGGTGCGATGCAGGCTTCTCAGCATAGGCTGGGGGCCGCAGGCGAAGAAATAATCGCAGTCGGTCTGCTTGAGGGCATCGGTGACAAAGCCGTGGATGCCCATGGTGCCGTCGTCGGTGGTGACCATGACCTTGGCGCCCAGTGCCTCGAACTTGTCGATGTAGAAGGCGGCATCCTTTGTGGCAAAGCCCAGGATGGCGGTGACCTCTACGCCCTCGGCGATCAGACGGCGTGCGGTATCATACATGGGAGGGACGCCGACGCCGCCGCCGATGACGGCAGCCTTCTTGCCCTTGGCCTTGGAGGTATCAAAGCCGTTGCCCAGACCGCAGAGGACGTCCAGCTGCTGGCCGGCGGTCATAGCGGCCATCTGCTTTGTGCCCTTGCCGACCGTCTTGTAGATGATGGTCAGCTGACCTTCCTCATAGTGGCAGACACTGATGGGGCGGCGGAGGTACAGGCCCTCCAGAGCGATATTGATAAACTGGCCGGGATTGCTCAGGGAAGAAGTATCTCCCCTGAGCACCATCTCGTAGGTATCCGGCGCGATCTTTACATTGGAAAGGATCTCGTAGTAACCTTTGTTCATGTCGTTCACCTATAAGATAAAAGATACAGGCTGTGAATTACATATCGATGGTCGAGACACCGACGGTGATCTCTTCCAGAACGTCCAGCAGAACGGTGACGGTGTCGAGCGATGTGAACATGGTGACATTGTTCTCGACAGCGGCACGGCGGATCTGAATACCGTCGTGGGGATCGCCGTTATGGGACTGGGTGTTGATGACATAGGTGATATGGCCCTGCTTCAGTGCATCGAGGATATCGGTGTCGCCGTCGGAGATCTTCTTTCTGGCCTTGGTGCGGATGCCGTTGTCCTTCAGGAAGGCAGCGGTGCCCTCGGTGGCCTCGATGTTGAAGCCCAGGTTGTAGAAGCGGCGGATCAGGGGCAGTGCAGCCTCCTTGTCCTCGTCGGCAATGGTGGCAAATACGGTGCCGTAGTTCTCAACACGGTTGCCCGAAGCCTTCAGTGCCTTATACAGCGCACGTGTCAGGGTGTTGTCGTAGCCGATGGCTTCACCGGTCGACTTCATTTCGGGCGACAGGTATGCGTCGATACCGTGGATCTTGGAGAAGGAGAATACGGGCGCCTTGACATACCAGCGCTTCTTTTCGGGTGCAACGCCGGTGCCCAGGCCCTGATCCTTCAGGCTCTGGCCCAGAGCGACCTTGGTGGCGATATTGGCCATCTTGACGCCGGTGACCTTGGAGATGAAGGGAACGGTTCTGGAGGAACGGGGGTTGACCTCGATGACATAGACGTTTTCTTCCTTGTCAACGATGAACTGGATGTTGAAGGGGCCTTCGATGCCGATGCCGACACCCAGGCGGATCGAATAATCGATGATGGTATCCTTGACCTTCTGGCTGACCGAGAAGGTGGGATAAACCGAGATCGAGTCGCCCGAGTGAACGCCGGTGCGCTCGACGTGCTCCATAATGCCGGGGATATAAACATCGGTGCCGTCGCAGACGCCGTCGATCTCAAGCTCCTTACCGGAGATGTACTTGTCGACCAGAACGGGGGTCTCTTCGCTGGCAACAATGGCTTCCTTGAAGTACATTCTCAGCTCGGTCTCACGGTTGACGATCTGCATGGCGCGGCCGCCCAGAACGTAGGAGGGACGGACCAGAACGGGATAACCGATCTTTTCGGCGACCTTAACGCCGTCTTCAACATTGGTGACGGCCTGGCCAACAGGCTGAGGAATGCCCAGCTCGACCATCAGCTTCTCGAAGCTGTCGCGGTTCTCGGCGCGCTCGATGGCAGCGACCGATGTGCCGATGATGGGAACATTCATGCTCTCGAGGCGGGCTGCCAGGTTGATGGCGGTCTGACCGCCCAGTGTAACGATAACGCCGTAGGGCTTCTCCATGTCGATGATGTTCATAACATCTTCGATGGTCAGAGGCTCGAAATACAGCTTATCGGAGATTGTATAGTCGGTGGAAACGGTTTCGGGGTTGTTGTTGATGATGATGGCCTCGTAGCCGGCTTCCTTGATGGCCCAGATGGCATGGACGGTGGAGAAGTCAAACTCGACGCCCTGGCCGATACGGATGGGGCCGGCACCCAGAACGATAACCTTCTTGCGGTCGGTAACAACGCTTTCGTTCTCTTCCTCGTATGTGGAATAGAAGTAGGGAACGTATGCATCGAACTCGGCGCCGCAGGTATCGATCATCTTATAGACAGGCATGATGCCGCTCTGCTTACGCAGCTCGAAGATCTCCTTCTCGCTCATACCCCAGATGCCGCCGATATACTTATCGGAGATGCCCATCTTCTTGGCATCGCGCAGGACGCATGTGCAGCCCTTGTTCTCGGCGATGACCTTTTCGAAGGCAACGATGTTGCGCATCTTGTCGATAAAGAAGAAGTCGATCTTTGTGGCTTCGCAGATGATGATGGGATCAACGCCGCGGCGCAGCAGCTCGGCAATGGCATAGATGCGCTCGTCGGTGGCGTTCTTGATGTTGTACATCAGGTCGGCTTCCGACATATCGTCGAACTTGGCCATATACAGGTGGTTGACGCCCTGCTCCAGACCACGGATGGCCTTCAGCAGGCTCTCTTCCATGGTACGGCCGACAGCCATGACCTCGCCGGTGGCCTTCATCTGGGTCGACAGGGTCTTGGTGGCGCTGGAGAACTTATCGAAGGGGAAGCGGGCGACCTTGCATACGACATAGTCGATGGAGGGCTCGAAGGATGCGGGTGTTGTAGCCAGCTGGATCTCATCCAGATGGAAGCCCAGTGCGACCAGTGCCGAAACGCGGGCGATGGGATAGCCGCTGGCCTTGGAAGCCAGTGCGGACGAACGGGATACGCGGGGGTTAACTTCGATGACGTAGTAGTTGAAGGAGTAGGGATCCAGCGCGAACTGAACGTTGCAGCCGCCCTCGATCTTCAGGGCTGTGATCAGACGCAGAGCAGCGTCGTGCAGCATGCCGTATTCCTTCTTGGTCAGGGTCTGTGCGGGCGCAACGACCATCGAGTCGCCGGTGTGAACGCCGACGGGGTCGATGTTCTCCATCGAGCAGATGGCAATGGCTGTGCCGTTCTTGTCGCGCATGACCTCGAACTCGATCTCCTTATAGCCCTTGACCGACTTCTCGACCAGAACCTGAGATACGGGCGAGAGGCGCAGGGCGTTCTCGGCCAGCTCAAGCAGCTCTTCTTCGTTGTCGGCAAAGCCGCCGCCGGTACCGCCCAGTGTGAAGGCGGGACGCAGAACGATGGGATAGCCGATCTCTTCGGCAGCCTTGCGGATCTCTTCGACCGAGTGAGCAATGACCGACTTGATAACGGGCTCGCCGATGGCTTCGCACAGGTCACGGAAGAGCTCGCGGTCTTCGGCCTGCTCGATGGAATCGAAGCTTGTGCCCAGCAGCTCGCAGGAGCACTCGCGGAGGATGCCCTTCTTGGCCAGCTGCATGGCCATGTTCAGGCCGGTCTGGCCGCCCAGTGTGGGCAGCAGAGCGTCGGGACGCTCCATACGGATGATCTTGGCGATATATTCCAGAGTCAGAGGCTCCATATAGACCTTATCGGCAATGTTGGTATCGGTCATGATGGTGGCGGGGTTGGAGTTGACCAGGATAACCTCATATCCCTGCTCCTTCAGCGCCAGGCAGGCCTGCGTGCCCGAATAGTCGAACTCGGCAGCCTGGCCGATGACGATGGGACCCGAGCCAATGACCAGAATCTTCTTCAAATCTTCTCTTTTAGGCATTTGTGGCACCTCTCTTTGTCTTAAACTCTTTCATGTTCTCAACGAACTGCTCGTACAGATAGCTGACGCCGCGGGAGCCGGAAACGCTGCCGGGATGGAACTGGACCGAGAAGACCATCTGGTCCTTGTTCTCGATGCCTTCAACGGTACCGTCGAGCAGGTTGATATGGGTGACCTGGAGTCCTGTGCCTTCGAGGCTCTTTTCGCAGACTGCATGGTCGTGGTTCTGGGAAGCGATCTCGATCTTGCCGTTGGCCAGGTTGCGGACGGGATGGTTGCCGCCGCGGTGACCGACCTTGAGCTTATAGACCTTGGCACCGTTGGCCAGAGCGATCAGCTGATGGCCCAGATCAATGCCGAAGATGGGCAGCTTGCCCTGCAGATTCTTGATCAGCTCAACAACACAGGGAACATCGGCGGGGTCGCCGGGGCCGTTGGAGATCAGGATGCCGTCGGGACGCATGCCCATGATGGTCTCACAGGATGTTGTGTAAGGAACGATAGTGACGTTGCAGCCGATCTCGTTGAGGCTGCGGATGATGTTGTGCTTGATGCCGCAGTCGATGGCAACAACATTGTACTTATAGTTGGGTGTACGGCTGTACCAGACCTTCTTGCTGGAAACGCGCTCGACATGATCATGGGCGATCGATGTGGCCGAGATGCGCTCCTGTGCCTCTTCGTTGGAGACATTGATGTCGGTGATGATGGCACGCATGTTGCCCTCGTTGCGGATCATGCGTGTGATGGCACGGGTATCAACGCCCGAGATGCCGGGGATGCCGTTCTCTTCCAGCTCCTGCGACAGAGTCTTGGTGTAGCGGAAGTTGGACGGTGTATCGTTGTAGTCGCGGACGATGAAGCCGCCGATCTTGGGGGTCTTGGTCTCGTAGTCCTCATCGGCCAGACCGTAGTTGCCGATCAGAGGGTAGGTCATGCAGACGATCTGTCCGCAGTAGGTGGGGTCGGACATGATCTCCTGATAACCGACCACCGATGTATCGAAAACGACTTCCTGAACGGTCTCGACGTCGGCGCCGAAGCCTACGCCAAGGAATTCTCTGCCGTTTTCAAAAACAAGCTTTTTGTTGTATTCCACGCTTACTTCCTCCTGTATACGATATTACCGCCGCAGAGGGTAAGCTCTGTGCGGCCATAGAACTTCATACCTTCAAAGGGTGTGCTCTTACCCTTGGAAACAAATGTCTGGGGATCGACGGTGAACTCGGCGTTCAGGTCGAATACGGCAATGTCGGCCGGTGCACCCAGTGCCAGCTCAGCCTTGCGGCCGATGATGGCGGCCGGCTTGACGCTCATCAGTTCGATCAGCTTTTCCAGGCTGATGATCTCGGAGCGGACCAGCTCGGTGTAGCTGACGGCGAAAGCCGTCTCGCTGCCGACGATACCGAAAGCACTCTTTTCGAGGCCTCTTGCCTTTTCCTCTGCCGAATGGGGAGCATGGTCGGTGGCAATGACGTCGATGGTGCCGTCGCGCAGGCCCTCAAAGATGGCCTCGCGGTCTTCTCTGCCGCGCAGAGGGGGATTCATTTTATACTTGCCGTCATCCGACTTGATGTCCATATCGCAGAGGGCGATGTGGTGAGGTGTGACCTCGCAGGTGACGTTGACGCCATGACGCTTGCCCTGGCGAACGGCATCAATGCTTTCCTTGGCCGAGATGTGGCAGATGTGATACTGAACGCCGGTCTTTTCGGCCAGCGCGATATCGCGAACGATGGGAACATATTCCGATGCCGAAGAGATGCCGCGCAGGTTCATCAGCGCCGCAAACTCGCCCTTATGGACCGAGCCGCCTTCCAGCAGGCTCTCGTCCTCGCAGTGGGCCGAGATGAAAGAGCCGTTCTTCTTGACCAGCTCCATGGCCTCCAGCATCATGGTCTCGCTCTGGACACCCTTGCCGTCGTCGGAGAAGCCGACGCACAGGCCGGCCAGGCCGTCGATGTCCGACAGAGCCTGTCCCTTCTGGCCGACGGTGATCGACGCAAAGGGCAGAACATGGATGCAGGCGTCCTTTTCGATGGCTGCCAGCTGAACCTTGAGGGCCTCGACATTGTCGGGCACGGGATTCAGGTTGGGCATCGAGAGGATGGTGGTGTAGCCGCCGGCAGCGGCTGCAGCCGTACCGGTGGCAACCGTCTCTTTGTATTCAAAGCCGGGCTCGCGCAGGTGGACATGGAGGTCGACCAGGCCGGGCACAACGATCTTGCCCTGGCAATCGATGACCTCGGCGTCTTCGCAGGAAAGGTCCTGGCCCATGGCGGCGATCACGCCGTCTTTAACGAGAAGATCGGCATCGGTAAATGCGCCGTTGACATAGGCGCTGCCGTTTCTGAGGATGTAGTTCATTACTTCACCGCTCTTTCCAGAACAGCCATGCGGACAAAGACGCCGTTGCTCATCTGCTTGAAGATGCGGGCTCTGTCGCATTCCATCAGGCAGTCGGCCAGTTCGACGTCGCGGTTGACGGGAGCGGGATGCATGATGATGGCCTTGTCCTTCATGGTCTTTTCGCGCTCGACGGTCAGGCCATATGCCTTGTGGAACTCCTCGGCGCTCATCGACATGGAAGCGGCATGACGCTCGCGCTGGATACGCAGCATCATAACGACGTCGGATGTCTTAACAGCCTGGTCGAAGTCTTCCTGATCGAGGGAATCCTCCAGGAACTCCTTGGGGCCTGCGGTGACGACTTCCATGCCCAGGCGGCGCATGACCTCGTAGTTGGTATGTGCAACACGGGAATGGGCGATGTCGCCGGCGATGACGCACTTGAGGCCTTCAAAGCGGCCGAACTCCTGCTTGATGGTCAGCAGGTCGAGCAGCGACTGGGTGGGGTGGTTGCCTGTGCCGTCGCCGCCGTTGAGGATGGCAGCATCGACATGGCCCAGCAGCTGGTTGAAATATTCGTTCTCCGAATGGCGGATGACCAGTGCATCAACACCAAAGGAATCGAAGGTCTTAACGGTATCGTAGAAGCTTTCGTTCTTATTCAGCGAAGAAGATGCCGGATTAAAAGAAACGACTCGCATACCCAGTCTCTCTTCAGCCACATTGAAGCTATACTGGGTGCGAGTCGATGATTCAAAAAACAGGTTGCAGGCGATCTTGTCGCTAAATTTGGGAACATCAATACCCTGGCAGAACATTTGTGCTCTGTCAAGAATGGCAATGATTTCGTCTGTGTGCAGATCACTTAATTTCAGAAGGTTCTTACCCATAACTATCATTCGCTCCCTTTATAAAAATATTTGTTGAAGATCTATCTTTCAGGTATCTCTGCCGCAGGAGAAAGCCCCGCTGCGGCAGATGCCCAAAATTTCTAAGATTATAGCATAAAACCTTTTGGTCATGCAACTGTAAATATAGACAAAATCTATATTTCAATTTCAGCAGACTTTTGTGTTCGTCTCACTTTATTTCAGCCTGACTTCAGCTTACGCCTTCGATGGCTTTCATGGC
>JAFQKM010000105.1 GCA_017396925.1 Clostridia bacterium | reverse complement strand
CTCCTCTGCTTTTTCTTTATTATAGCACAGGCCTCCCGGCAGAGCAAAAGCTCTGCCTTTTTCCCCTTCAAAAAGCAGAAGCCGCGTGAAGATATTTCATGCGGCTTTTATTCTGCAATATTCTTTTCCATGCGCATTTCCCGTTTGGCCCGGCTGCGGTCGTAACGCTTGCCGTCAGGTCATGGCTGCGCTCGGGTCATGGCTACATCGGTTCCCTCCCCTATGCCTGCTGCTGTTCGACCTGACGGACCACCGTCATCAGAGCCTCACCGTTCCAATCGCCCATGCCGACGGCAAAAAGGGCGTTGAAGAGCAGCAGGATCGTCTCCCGCGGCGCTTCCTCGGTTTCCGAAAGACCTGCGGCGATATTTCGCACCCCCTCCAGAATACGGCAGCGCAGGATGCGGCTCTCTTCTTCGGCCGCCCACAGCCCCATCATATCATAGTCGTCGGTACGGCCGCAGCGGTTGGCGCACTCGGCACAGTTGGGTACAATGCGGTATTTTTCGTGCTGTACATCGTCGATCATCTCGACCAGATCGTCGGGATCGATATCGCACGCCGGGCAGGTACATTTCAATGCGGCGATCAGCAGACGGCTGTTGCGCGTATTCATGAGATGCTCGTTGCCGTTGATGGCATTGGCCAGGCCGATCAGGGTGCCGGTCAGGCGATCCTGCAGAACGGCCTTGCGGCTGCGCGGTTCACCGGAATGGTCAAACATGGCTTTGCCTCCTTTAATCCAGGATCCTGCCGTCGGTATCGATAACGACGGTCTCCAGAGGGATCTTTTTACCGCTCATCTGCAGGGCATTTCTGACCGCCATGGGCAGGCCGCCGCAGCAGGGTACGGTCATACGGGCAACGGTGATCGAGCGGATATCGTTGCCGGCAAAAATCTCGGCCAGCTTTTCGGCATAGCTGACGGCGTCCAGCTTGGGGCAGCCGATCAGGACAACACGGCCGCGGATAAAGCGGCGATGGAAATCGCCGTGGGCAAAAGCCGTACAGTCGGCGGCGATCAGCAGGTCGGCGCCGTCATACATGGCCGACTGCACAGGGGCCAGCTTGATCTGTACCGGCCAGTTATGCAGATGACCGGGCTTTTCGGCTGCAGCCGATACCGCCGTGGGACGCACCGTCTTCACCTGTGTTTTGGCCTTCTTGGCGGCCAGAACGGCAGCCTCGTCGTAGGCAGGGGCTTCGCGCTCTTCAAAGGTGATGGCGCCGGTGGGGCAGGCCGGCAGACAGTCGCCCAGGCCGTCGCAGTAGTCTTCGCGCAGCAGGCGGGCCTTGCCGTCGACCATGCCGATGGCGCCTTCATGGCAGGCCTGTGCGCAGAGGCCGCAGCCATTGCATTTTTCTTCGTTGATCCGAATGATCCGTCTGATCATAGGTCGGCTCCTTTCTTCGGTTGATATCTATCGATTTGTTTTTTTACTTTCGGCTGTATTATAACATACCCCACCCTCGGTTGACGAGGGCGGGGCACTGCATAATTTATTCCATTTCGCCGGCACGGATGGCGGCGATCTTGTCGTGGAGCTGCTTCTGGGTCTGATCGAAGAAAAGCTCGCTGTTGTGGCGGAAGTAAGCGTCGCAGCCGAAGTTTTCGACAAACCAGGAGGTGTCGAAGCCGGCTGTGATCTCGGTGACAAACATGACCAATTCCTGGCCCTGACCGAAGGTCTCTTCAAGGAAGCGGAAGGCATTGTCGAACATAGCCGAAGTTTCCACAGCCTGTGTGCGGCGCAGCTCGACCTCCTGACCGAACCAGGCCTTGACGGCCTCAAAGGCGGCGTCATCGGCGATATCTTCATCAACCAGACGGCCGCGATAGCTCTGCAGAGCATTGAGCTCGCGCATACGCAGGTCGCGGTTTTCCTTCTCCAGATGGCCAGCTTCCTTCAGCATCTGCAGGGCATTCTGCCGCAGCGCGATCAGCTGATCGAGGGCCTCGCGAGGCTGGGTATGCTCGAGGGACAGCTTATAGTCCTTCAGAGCAGCATGGAGGGTGACGGTCAGCTCGTCCTGATGGCGCAGACGCCCCGCCTCTTCCGACAGACGGGAGAGCACCAGACCCATGACCGACAGCTTCTCGTCGAAGGGTGCGGCCTTGAGTTCCTGCACCGTAATATGCTGCCATGTACCCTGCAGAATGTCTTCGACATGATAGATGCGCTGGTATTTATAATAGAGTTCAAGATAATTGGCAAAGTCCTTGGCGATGCGGGGCAGCTGGATATACTGGCCGACAACCTCGCGGTCGACGCGCAGGCCCAGCTTCTCGTAGGCCAGAATGATCTCGCTGAGGTCTTCCCAGCCGCGGGCGGTGGCAAACTGCAGGCCGTCGACAGTGGTCTCGATGCAGTAGAAATGTTCCTTCTTGATGTCGAGATAGGAGACAACAGCGCCGTGTACGCCCTTGCGGCGGGCATATTCCTTCCATACGGCATAGTCGTCCTGTACATCGATGCGCTTGACACGGTCGAGGGTAACAACGTCGAAATCGCGGACCGACTTGTTGTATTCGGGCGGATTGCCGGCGGCAACGATCAGCCAGCCCTCGGGCAGGGCCTGGTTGCCGAAGGTCTTGCACTGGAGGAACTGCAGCATCATGGGCGCCAGGGTCTCGGAGACGCAGTTGATCTCGTCGAGGAACAGGATGCCCTCGCGGATGCCGGTCTTTTCCATCAGCTGATAGACCGAAGCCAGGATCTCACTCATGGTATATTCGGTGATGGCATAGTCCTTGCCGTCGTAATTATGATGCTCGATGAAAGGCAGACCGATGGCGCTCTGACGGGTATGATGGGTGATGGTGTAGGCCACAAGGCCGACGCCGGTCTCGGCGGCGATCTGGGCCATGATCTGGGTCTTGCCGATGCCCGGAGGGCCCATCAGCAGCACAGGTCGCTGGCGGATGGTGGGAATGAGATAATTGCCCAGCTCGTCCTTGGCGAGATAGGCACGAAGGGTATTCTGGATCTCCTGTTTTGCCTGTTTGATGTTCATATATCGTTACCTCTTTACAATTGGGGAAGTTCTTTAAGCATCTGTCAAAGAACCGCTTCAGCAAAGCCGAAGCTGGGTTCTTCTCGACAATCTGAGCGCCGCACTGCGGTGCGGTTTCCCTGTTTTTCTGCGGAAAAACAGCGGGTCATGGTGTTTTTGCCCGGCACATGTCCGTGCAAAAACAATTTTTTAAACGACCTTTTTTAATCTTGTCGTTATGCCGATTTGCACTTTACAATTGGGGAAGTTCTTCAAGGTCGGCGTCGAGGGAAAGGTCGAGTTCTTTGGCGGTGCGCTCCAGCGCCGCTTCGCCCAGCACCAGTTTGATGGCCCAGGGAGGCATCTTAAAGAGCATGGGCGGCTCTTCCAGCAGCACAAAGGCGGTATCGTAGGGCGGACGCTTCTGAGGATAGATGCCCATGCCGTCGGTGAAATAGATCAGGCCGCGCAGGCTGGTGAAGGCGCCCGAGGCCTGCAGCTCGTGTACACGCTGAAAGACCGGGCGGAAATCGGTGGCGCTGCCGCCGACGAGGTCGAAGGTCTCCATATATTTGCGCAGATCTTCCAGATCGTGAATGGCGGTCTCTTTGCGCACCTGATCGTCGCACTGGATGATATAGATATTGACCTTGCGGGTGAAGGTCTCGGTGGAGCGCAGGATGGCATAGGTGCAGGCCAGAAACTGCCGCACCAGCTCGCCGTTGGTCGACATGGAAGTGTCGATAGCGATGACAAAATCCTCGATGCGCTTTTCTTCCTTGGTTTCGGGATATTCAACCAGGGGCATATTGCCAAAGATGCGCAGGCCGTAGGTATAGTAGGTATAGTCGAAGGCATCGCCGTCGACCGCCATGACCTCGCGGGGCACGGCAAAGCGGCGCAGGAAGGTGCGATAGTCGACATCATCGCGGACGGCGACCTTGATCTGCTCGAGAACAGCTTCGCCGCCGGTGGCCTGCCCGGCCAGCACGGTTTCCATGGCCGTACGGGTTTTTTCCGAGCGATCCTTCCATTCTTCGTCCTGCTGTTCGCTCTGATCGTCGTTGTCGTTTTGGGGCATATCCCACAGGCCGTGATCGTCGACCAGGAAGGTGCGCTGCATACGGGCCACCTGATAGGGATCGAGGTCCTGCCGCAGCAGATGACGGTAGACCGCCTCGGCGGTCAGAACCGGCATGGCGGCCCGCATCTCGCCATAAACCTTCTGCTTGGCCGGCGAATAGCCGCCCTCCAGGCAGGGATAATGCAGATCGTCGAGGATGCTTTCTACTACGATGTCGCAGGCCAGATCCCACAATTCGGATAGATTGCCCTTTTTCTTGGCCAGATGGCGCAGCATACAGTGCAGCAGGGTGTGCAGATAGGCACGGTTGCAGACGACACGGCCGCGCATATAGCGCTCGGCCAGGAAGCTGCCGTCGAAATAGAGGGTCCTGCCGTCGGTGGCCATGCTGAGAGTCATGCCCCCGGCCGGCTGAAAGTCGAGGCCGCACAGCACAACATCGAGATAGGGCAGATTCATATAGAGTTCGTTTCGGGAGGCCTGCAGGATCTCCAGGCCCACCTGGTCGAGGCTTCGGGTTTGTTCGGCCATGTTCTGCCTTCTTTCTTACGGATTACAGATCAAAATCGCGGTCCAGCCCTTTGGGCTGATTCCGGCGCTGCTGCTCGAGCAGCAGGGCCAGCCCTTCGGTATTGCCCTCGGCACGGGCGCGGGCACAGGCCGCCGAAATGATCGTTTCATCGGGGTTCAGCCTGTCGAGCAGCAGCCGCAGGCCGGCGGCATCCCGCAGTGAAAGCTGCCACAGGATGGCGTCATGGGCATTGGCCGCGAGAAAATCCACATACTGCTGCTCGGCAAAGGGCTCCAGCCCGGTGGGCCAGCGCAGACGGGTATAGGCCAGACGAAGGGCGGTCTCGTCTTCGTGCTCCTTGCGCAGATACTGGGGCCAGTGCTCGTCGTAGGTACGCAGGATCAGCTGCTTTTTGGGAAAGGTATGGTGGTAGGCGTAGCCGCCGCCCATAATATGATAATCGAAGGAATGATTGGGGAAGTTTTCCTCGTAGTCTTCCATATAATCGGGGAAGACCAGACGGGTCTCGGTGCCGTCGGTGCCGTAGAGCACAACGTCCAGCTCTTCATGGATGGCGCCGCAGATGTAGGCCAGCGCCTCGCCCTGTACTTCACCGGTGCGGGTCAGATGCAGATTGGAAAGTCTGTGGCAGTTCATCAGGCAGTCGACGCCCCAGTGATTGACATTGTCGTGCAGACGGAGGGTGTGCAGGCTGCGGCAGCCGTAGAAGGCATAGTTGTGTACAGCGGTCAGGCCGGCCGGCAGGGTCAGCTCCTGCAGGTCGCGGTTGCTCCACTCCCCTTCTCTGCCGCTGACAACGCGCACCTCTTCGCCGGCGATCGGCCGGGCCGTCGGCGCCAGCGCATGGTCGCCCAATACGGTGACCGGCAGGCCGAACAGTTCATCGGGCAGCACGGCATGGGTGTCGCAGGTGATGCCGCGCAGGATCTCGATGTGATCCTCGGCACGGCGAATGGTCAGTTTCCAGTTGCTGATGCCGTATAAGGTCTCCACGGCAGCCTCTCCCCTTTCGCTTTCAAGCATTTCGCAATTATAGTCATTATAGCACATCCATATTCATCATGCAATTTTTCGGCGCGACAAAAAGCCGGCCGGAAATCATCCGGCCGGCCCGTTGTGGAATCAGATCAGGACAGCAGCAGCAGGAACATGCCGGCCAGCAAAGCCGCCAGCGACAGCGTCAGGTGATTCTCCAGCCGACGCAGGATCCCGGGCGCCCTCTGCCCGAAAGGCACCCCTTCGGTAACATGCAGATAAAGCGCATGGCGATCCCCGGCCAGGCGATGGGAAGCCAGTGCTGCCGAAATCAGCGCGCCGTCGATCCACAGGAAGGGCAGACTGAGGCCCTCTGCCATCATAAAAGGAACGGTGGTCAGCAGCGCGGCCAGCGCCAGCAGCAGCCAGCCGATACGCCACTTGCGGGTCGATTTGCCGGCACGCCAGCCGTTCTGAAAATCGATGGCTTCATCGGGCTCCAGCGGCTCGGCCGCAGGATCGCAGGTATAGAAATACAGGCGGCGGCGCATGGGCAGAACGCTCTCGTAATCGCCGATGCAAAGCAGCTGCCAGCCCAGGCGCAGGGCGATCTCGATATATTCATTGACCTGATCGTCGTATTTCGGCGACCGGTCGGTACATTCGGTGGTGACGACACACAGGCGGGCATCCTTCAGCTGGTGCCGGCGGAAAAAGAGGAAATTGCCATGGGTCTTTTCAATGGCCCAGCCCTCCGCCAGCATTTCCGACAAATAGGCCTGCAGCTCGTCATTGCTGTAGATGCGCAGATAAAGATAGCGCATGGTGGTCTTGTTGTTGCTCATGGTTTCTCCCTTCGGCTATTGCAGGCCGTATTCCTTCAGCTTGTTCCACAGACCGCGGGGACTGATGCCCAGTTCGGCGGCCATAACGCCGCGTTTGCCGCCGTTGCGGCGGTAGGAGGTCAGAATGGTCATCTTCTCGACCTCCTGCAGGCTCTTGCCGGCCAGGAAACGCTCGGTCTCGTCGGCGCTGGGTTCGCTGTTATTGAACTGATAGGGCAGGTCGCGGGCGCGGATCCATGCACCGTCGGCCACGATACCGGCATATTCGATGGTATTGGCAAGTTCACGGACATTGCCCGGGAAGGCGTGCAGACGAAGCAGCTCCAGCGCCTCTTCGGTGACGCCCGAAATGCGGCAGGCCTTGCCGCGCAAAGTCTCGCTGCGGCGGATAAAATAATCGCAGAGCAAGGGGATATCCTCCTGCCGTTCCCGCAGCGGCGGCATATGGATCTCGACGGTATTCAGACGGTAAAGCAGGTCCTGGCGAACCAAGCCCTCCTCTACCAGACTGCGGGGATCACGGTTGGTAGAAGCAATGACGCGTGCATTGAAATGATGGACCTCTCGGCTGCCGATGGGCGAAAAGCTGCGCTCCTGCAGAACATGCAGCAGCTTACTCTGGAAGCCGGAGGGCAGGTCGCCGATGCCGTCCAGATAGAGGGTGCCGCCGTTGGCATAATCCAGCTTGCCCGGGCGGTCGACCAATGCATTGGGGCCTGCACCGGCCTTGACGCCGAAAAGCTCTTCCTCGAGGCGGTTTTCATCAGATGCACAGATGACCGTGACAAACCGCCCGCGGCTGCCATCATCGTGCAGGGCACGGGCGGCCAGGCTCTTGCCCGTACCGCTCTCGCCGGTGATCAGCACCGATGCATCGACTGCGCGGAACTTTTCGATCATCTGCATGACCCGACGGTGGGCCGGGCTGATGCCGATAAGGGTCTCGGCCTGCTTCTGCGCCTGCAGCTGATCGTTGAGGTAATGAATATTTTCATTCATGCGCTGAAACTCCAGCGCCTGGCCGATATAGATCTTAAGTTCATCCAGATCCAGCGGCTTGGTCAGATAGGTAAAGGCGCCGCGGGTCATGGCGCTGACCGAAGAACGGATACTGCCGTAGGCCGTCATCATAATGACCTGCACACGGGGCACCAGTTTTTTGATCCGGGCCAGAATATCCAGGCCATCGTGCTCGCCGATCACCAGATCGAGAAGGACGAGATCAAAAGGCTCGGCCTGCAGCTGATCGATGGCGCGCAGGGGATCGGTCTCCCAGGCTACTTTATACTCCGGCTCGAGGGCAAGGGCCAGCGAGATGCAGATGCTGCTTTCATCGTCGATAATCAAAATGCGTGGATGCATGGTTAACTCCTTTCAAAGATCAGCGAGATCTCGGTATAAACGTCTTTGACGCTGTCGATCTCCATCACACCGCTGTTTTCGCGGATATACTGTTCACACAGGGCCAGACCCAGGCCGGTGCCTGCGTCTTTGGTGGAAAAGAAGGGATCGCGGCACTGGGCCAGCTCCTCTTCGGTCATGCCGGTGCCTTCGTCGCGGATGCGGATACAGACTTTTTCTTCGCGCACTTCGGTACAGACGGTCAGGGTCATCGGTTCGGTGCTGCCGCTTCGATTTCGCTTGTTCTCCATGGCCTCCATACCATTGATGAAGATGTTGGTCATGACCTGCTTGATTTGGTCACGGTCGACCGTAATATAAAGGTCAGACACGGTCTCCTGCACCAGACGGAAATTGCTCTTGCGCAGAACGGTGCGGATCAGCGAAAGGCTGTCGGCCACGATCTCGTCGACACAGACCCGCTCGACCTGCCGTTTGACCGGCTTGGCATAATGGATCAGATTGTCGACCAGACGGTTGATGCGGTCGACCTCGTTGGGCACATAGCGGGCAAACTGCTCCTGCACCAGCTTGTCGTCGCCCTTGGTGCCGATCAGCGAGGCAAAGGTGCGGATGGTCATCAGCGGGTTGCGGATCTCGTGGGCAATGCCGGCCGCGATACGGGTAAGGGCCGAGCTCTTCTGGCGCTCGAACTGCTCCTGCTGGCGGCGCTCGGCCTTGGTGATATCCTGTACGGTCAGCAGGACGCCCGCGACATTGCCGTACTGAATGATCTGATGGATCATATAATTGAAGGTGCGCATACGGGCCGGAATATCGCCGATGCGGATGGTGCCGTTTTCGACGGTGGTCCCGTTTTCAAAGATCGTCTCGCCTTCCTGCCGCAGGATCTCGCGGAAAACCGGGATCTCGAGGGCATCTCTGCCCACCCATCCGTCGTCGACCCCGGCGATGGCACAGGCGCTACGGTTGATGAGGTTGACCTTGTAGCTGCGATCGACCAGCAGCATACCGCTGGGGGAATATTTGATGATGCGGTTTCGCAGGTCACTTTCGTCCTGCAGCTGGGCGAAATTGCGTTCCAGTTCGACCTTGGCCGCCTGGATCTCCTCGGTCTTCTCAGCCACCTGCCGACGCAGCATCTGCTGCATACGGCGCATAAGCAATACATAGCCCATAACCAGCAGGAATGTAATGCCGATGCCGAACAGAATACGGTTGAGCATACGCTGGAACTCGGCTTCCCGCGTGCTGACCGGCAGCCATTCGTTGCAGATGTCTTCATATTCCTGTGAAGCTTTGAACTGGGTGATGCTGCGGTTCATGGCCCGAAGCAGCTCGGCGTCCCCGCTGCGTACCAACATGGCAAACTCCAGTGCGCCCAGATAATTGTAGCGGACAGTATACTGATCATCGACCCCATCCTCGGCCAGCTGATAGATCAGGCTGTCCTTGACGCCGATCAT
>JAFQKM010000104.1 GCA_017396925.1 Clostridia bacterium | reverse complement strand
GTTGTCACCCGGCTGAGGCGGGGTGGAAACATAGCGCTGGACCACCTCGCCGGTGATGTCGGTGACCAGCGTTTCCTTGCCGTCGATGCCGTGGAGATGGCTTTCCAGCGCCTTCTCCAATCCGGCCTTGCCCAGAATATCATTGAGGCCGTAGCCCTGATTCTTGAGCTCGGCATATTCTTCCTTGTAGATGGGGCCAACAAAGCCCAGCAGATGGGCGGCGGCCGGTGTTTCGTAAAATCTTGTGCTGTCGGCCTCGATGGAAACACCGGGCAGCGACTGGTAAAGCTGGGTGATGTGCGCCGCCGTATCGATATCCAATCCGTCGGCCAGCGTAAAGGGCGCATACGCACCGAAGTCACGCAGCTTCATTTCGTAGCGCACGCCCATGATGCGGCGCTGCTCGGGCAGGGGAAGATTTGAGGGGATCTCAAACTCCTCCAGCAGCAGCATGAAAAGCTCGGCTGCCGAAGGCAGCTCGTCCAGCTTGAGTTCGGTTTCGGCAAATGTGCGCAGGGCCTTGGCCTCGCGGGAATCTTCGCTTTCGTAGGTATAGACCAGCGGGAAGATCTTGCTCATGGGCAGGCTGTCGTAATGCTCGATGCCGCTTTCCTCGAGGATCTCGCAGACCCGGAGGATGACCTCGTTCTGCCGATCCCTCTCCCATTCGTAATAATTGAACTGGACGGTATAGCTCAGCTCGTTGGAGACCATCCGTGCGCCGTCGCGGTCGAGGATCTCGCCGCGGGAGGCCTTGATGTTATAGCGCACCGAGGTCTGGCTCTGGGCCGAGGCGATATAGTCTTCACCGTTGACCAGCTGCAGGTAAACAAGGCGCAGCGAAAGGACCCCCGTGATGACGAACATGACGAGGGCCAGCGCGATGATGCGGATGGTGATCTGTTTACGGTTCATTTAGTATTCGACCTCGGAGAAACGCCGGTGGATGGCCTTGATCAGGAAATAGCCCACTGCGCCCGGCACGATCGAGATGGCCAGAATGCGCAGATAACCGGCAAAGATACTGCGGAAAGGGATGGAATAAAACAGGGCATAATAGGTGGCCGAAAAAATGCCGCGCAGCGTGATGAACAGGCTGCCGCAGGCCAGGATCGACAGCAGAAAGCGGCGCATGAACAATACGCCGACGCTGCCGCACAGCACGCCGAACAGGGCCAGGCCCAGCGCTTCGGCGCCCTCGACGGTGCTGGACGAGATCGACAGCAGCAGGCCGCCGTAGACCCCCATCACGCCGCCCATATAGGGGCCGTCGTAAAAGGCGATGGCCGCCACCAGAAAGGGCAGGGCATTGACCGTGGCATAGTTGACGTCCGAAAGTACGCCGCGGGCCGAAGAAAGGATATAAAAGGCGGTCAGGCAGAGCAGATAGCCCAGCGCCTTGGCGGCCTTCTTTTTGTCGATGGTCAGGGTGAAGTCGCGCATCATTCCACGACCTCGAAATCCTTGACGACATAGACCCACTTGAGCTCGGTGATCTCGTCGACCGGCTCGACGACGGCATACTTGGTCAGACCGCTGGCGTCGCGGCGCAGCTCGCGCACACGGCCCAGAATGAGGCCCTGGGGATAGATGCCGGCATAACCGGAGGTTTCCACCAGATCCTTTTCCTGAATGTTGCAGTCGGTGGGCAGGTAGGACAGCTTGAAGCAGCCGTCCGACAGCAGTTCAAAATCGCCCTCGGCAATGACCGTCTCGCGGGTGCGGGAGATCTTGGATTCGGCCTTGAAGGCGATATCGAGGACGGTGACGACCTCACTGTAGTTGGGGCCGACGGCCGATACATAGCCGACCAGACCGCCGCTGGTCATAACGGTGTCGCCCTGCTCGATGCCCGAATCGGAGCCCTTGCTTAAAACCATACCGACCTGTGCCGCGCCGCGGTAGACCGACGAGACCTGGCAGAGCTCAAAGGTAAAGTCTCTATGCTTGGCGGCCAGGCCCGAAAGCTGGCGCAGCTCGGTATTTTCGTTGATGGCCACAAGGTATTTCTGCTCCATCTCGCGATACTGCTCGATCTCGGCCTGAAGGCGGGCATTCTCTTCCTCGAGGGCCGCATAGCGGTAGAAATAGCCAAAGAAATCCTTAACGCCCTGGGCGGCCTCCGACAGGACATTCTGTACGGGAGTGACCACCATGCCCAGGCCGCGGCTGAGGACCGACGGACGGTCGGTATAGGCCGACCAGACCATCAGGCCGGTACACAGCAGGGTGATGGCCAGAACAAAGCCGAAAAGGCGGGAACGCAGCAGCTTCATGCCTGTGTGCCTCCCACAATGCCCAGCTCTTCCAGCAGGCAGGAAAGGGCGCAGAGGGGCAGACCCATGACATTGAAGAAGTCGCCGTGGATGCCCTCGACAAAGCGGCCACCGATGCCCTGAATGCCGTAGGCGCCGGCCTTATCCATCGGCTCGCCCGAGGCGATATAGCCTTCGATCAGCCCGTCGGTCAGATGGCGGAAATGCACCTCGGTGCATTCGCAGAAGCGATGGAGCTGCCCATTGTGCACAACGGCCACGCCGGTATAGACCTCGTGGACCTCGCCCGACAGGGCGCGGAGGTAATCGCGGGCCTCCTGCGCATTTCCGGGCTTGCCCAGAATGCGGTCGCCCAGGCAGACGATGGTGTCGGCGGCAATGACGGTATCGCCCGCATGGCCCGCTGCCACATCCTGTGCCTTGCGCACAGCCAGCTCCATGGCATAGGCCCGGGGATCGGCTTCGTCGATCTGCTCATCCGCATCGGAAGGGCAGACGATAAAGTCGGGGATCAGTTTTTCTAAAATCTCCCTTCTGCGGGGAGACTGGGATGCCAGAATGATCATAGTTGTTTCTCTCTGATGATTGGGATAAAAATCGGCGGTCAGATCTTCTGCAGGCCGGTGGAGCCAAAGCCGCCGGCGCCGCGTTCGGTTTCGCTGAGGGTCTCGGCCTCGATCAGACGCACGGCAGGCAGCTGCAGAAAGAGCAGCTGCGCCACGCGCATGCCGTCTTCCACCGTAAAGGGCACATCGCTGTTGTTCTGCAGCGAGACGCGCACCTCGCCGCGGTAGTCGCTGTCGATCAGGCCGACGCCGTTGGCCAGGCCCAGCCCTGCCTTGAGGGACAGGCCGCTGCGGGCCATGACGAAGGCACACCAGCCTTCGGGCAGTTCGAGGGCCAGCCCGGTGGGCACGGCAAAGCGTGCGCCCGGTTCAATGGTCACAGGCGCCTCAAGAAAGGCGGCCAGATCGGCGGCGGCAGCGCCGCCGGTGGCAAATGCCGGCATGGGGGCTTTGCGGCCGTTCTGCTCCATGCGGCGGATGCGGATGTCCTGCATTACTGAACACCTCTGTAGTAGAGGCCGCGGGTCATCTTACCGGGCTGCGATTTGCTGCCCTCGATGTAGGCCACGGCAACGCGCAGGCACTCCTTGGGGTTCTCGGTGGTGAAGTTGAGGCGATGCCAACGGGGGCCGAGGTCGCGCAGGTCGTCCTGCTTGTCGGCCAGCCACAGCGGCTCGGAGTTATAGAGGGTGCTGCGGCAGAACTCTTCCTTATAAACGGGGAAGGATCGGCCGGTCTTGTCGGAAATATAAACGGGGCCGCCGTCGCAGGGGCAGCCGCTGCCGTCCAGATGGCTGAGCATGCAGTTTTCGGTGATCATCAGGGGCAGACGGCCATAGGTGATCAGCTCGGCAGGCAGCAGATAGGACAGATCGCGGATCTGGGGCAGGGTCATCTCGAAGGACAGGGTGCAGGAAGCCGTACCCATATTCTTAAGCTCGCGGATGGTCTGGGAGTTCATAACATTGAGGCCGAAGTCGCCGCGCAGCTCGAAGCCCAGGCTCTCCAGCAGATAGGGATGGCCCACATTGGTGATGACCAGTGCGCCGACGCCGGCCTTCTTGATGTCGCGCAGGCGGCCCAGAATGGCGGCCCACTCGCGGTCGAAGGTGATGCGGGGCATAACGGCGGCAAAGCGTACGCCCTTGCGGCACAGGGCCGAGATCAGATCCAGATTGCGGTGGATCTCGCCCAGGGGCAGGTAGACATAGTCGGGATGAAGGTCGAGGATCTCTGGCGTGATCTGCTCCAGCTTGAGGAAGGAGTAGATATAGCCGGGCTTTCCGTCGTGGCCCAGGCGGCGGACGCCGGGCTGGAAGTCGGAAATGACGCGGCGGGGCGGCGTGCGGCGGCCCGAGGCCAGACCTTCGGTGCACTGACGGCGCATGGCATTGAGCGCCGATGCGGGAATGCGCAGGCCTTCCTCCAGATCGATATGCACATCGGTGGGGAAGAAGACCGTGCCGCCGGTCTTGTGCAGGGCGGAAGAAACGTCCTCGCGGGAGGTGGGACGGTTGAGGGCCTTTTCGGGCACAGGGCCCTCGGCCGAATAGGTATTGCCGTCCTTATCGATGGCCAGCAGGCGCATATGCTCGCCGCTTCTGGCCGTAAAGTCGAAGGTCAGGCCGACAACGGGGGGTTCGGGCTCGCTCTCGTAGATCTCGCGGGCCTCTTTATAGATGGCGCGGACCTCGCGGCTGTCGTTTTCACCGCGGACGCCAAACATATGCTTGCCCTTCTTGTCTTCCAGATAGCCATTGGTAAAGCCATCGCGGGAGAAGAGGGTCTCCAGCTTGTAAAGGTCGTCCTTGGAGGGATTCTTGCCGAAGGTGACGGCGTCCTTATAGATTTTGGTGACCAGTGCGGTATATTCGGGGCGCTTCATACGGCCCTCGATCTTGATGCAGTGCACGCCTGCCTTCTCGATCTCCTTCAGGTAGGTGGCCACACTCAGGTCTTTGAGGCTGAGGGGATAGCCGGGCTTTTCGCCGGCATAGCTGTACATCATGCGGCAGGGCTGGGCGCAGAGGCCGCGGTTGCCGCTGCGGCCGCCGATGGCTGCCGACAGGAAGCACTGGCCCGAATAGCACATGCACAGTGCGCCGTGGCCGAAGATCTCGATCTCGACCGGGCTGTTTTTGCAGATGAAGGCGATCTCGCTGAGGGGCAGCTCGCGGGAAAGGACCACGCGGGAAAAACCCATCTTGTGGGCCGCCATAACACCGGCCAGATTGTGGACGGTCATCTGGGTGGAGGCGTGGATGGGCATATCGGGCGAGACCGACTTGATTAGGCGGGCCATGCCCAGATCCTGTACGATCAGGGCGTTGGCACCCAGCACGGTCAGCTTTTCGATCAGGGCCTTGGCCTTGAGCAGCTCGCGGTCGGTGACCAGAGTATTGACCGTGATATAGGTCTTAACGCCGCGGAGGCGGCAGTATTTCATGGCGGTGGCCAGTTCCTCGTCGGTGAGGTTCTTGGCATTGCGGCGGGCATTAAAATCACCGGCGCCGAAATAGACGGCATCGGCGCCGCCGCGGACGGCCGCCATAACAGATTCCAGAGAGCCCGCAGGGCTCATGACTTCCAGTGCCATAGATTAACCCTCTTTATTCTGCTTCTTAAGCTTGATGATCTCGGAACGCAGCTGGGCGCACTCGTCGGCATAGCTGCGGATCTGGGCACGCATATTGTCGGAAGACTGCTGTGCCTTGAAATATTTATCGGCGATGTTCAGTGCGGCCAGAATGGCGCCGTCGACCGACGACAGGCGGCCGTTCTGCTTGGTCTCGCGGATGCTCTTGTCGACCAGCTCGGCGCTGCGCAGGATGTGGCTCTCGTCGTCTTCGGCCACGATGGTATAGGTCTTGCCGTCGATGGTAACGTTGACTCTCTGCATAGTTTTTACCCCACTTCTGTATTTGAATGATTCTATCTGTATTTTGTTCTGTTTTTCGCCCAAAACCCAAAAATGGGCATACTGAGATACTCTAATAGTATAGCATAGAAACGGGCCGATTCAAACAGTGTTTACACAATTTTTAAAGAGCATGGAAAAAGCCCCTGCCGCGAAAGCGGCAGGGGCCGGGGGATATCTTGTTTTGTCTTATCTGTTCAGCTCGGCAGCCTGATCCAGCCAGCCGTTATAGAGGTTGTTGATCTTAACATAATCAACTGTCTGGTTGATCTGCTCCATCAGGCCTTTGGGGTCATCCTTGGCAACCCAGACGCTGCAGCCTTCGCTCTCGGGGAACTCCTGCTCCATGATGACCAGCGCTGTGTTGGCAGCGGTATAGCTGTCGGCGACGCTGCCGGCAACCAGAACGGCGTCGACTTCACCGATGGCCAGACGATAGAACATATCCTCGGCCGACTGAAGCTCGACCAGCTCACAGTCATACAGATGAGCCTTGGCGATCTCCAGCTGGACCGAACCCTTCTGCACTGCCAGCTTGGCGCCGGCCAGTGTATTAAAGTCGGTATAGGTCTCG
>JAFQKM010000103.1 GCA_017396925.1 Clostridia bacterium | reverse complement strand
CTGCACCGCCTGATGAAGATCTCCCTCTTTGTCACCTGCATCAGCTACTACTGCTACTCCTTCTGCACCAGTCTGGCCAGCTTCTATATCAATACGCTGATCGTCGGTCTGGCCGCACCTCTGCTGGGCGTACTGGCCTTTTCGGTGGTCATCCCCAACTGGTTCATCGAGCAGCGCGGCAAGGCCATCGGCCTGTCCTTTATGGGCAGCGGCGTCGGCGGCATGATCTTCAACTATCTGGCCGGACAGTGGATCCTCGAGCTGGGCTGGCGCGTCGCCTACCAGCGTCTGGCCATCTGCCTCTTCCTGATCATGGCCCCCTTCGTCCTCTTCGTCCTCAAGGTCAAGCCCTCCGATATGGGTCTCGAGCCGCTGGGCGCCCACCATGCCGAGGGCAGCACAGCCACCCTTGAGGATCAGAGCGGCATCCCCTTCAAAACGGCCGTCCGCTCGGGCTCCTTCTGGACGCTGGTGCTGGCCATCACCGCCTTCAACATCTGCTCCTACTGTAATATGCAGACCATCTCGCCCCACCTGAGCGACATCGGCTACAGCGCCACCTTTGCCGCCACCATGGTCTCGCTGGCCATGGGTTCGCTGGCCATCGGCAAGCTCAGCCTGGGCATTCTGTTCGACAGGATCGGCTCCAAGAAGGCCACGCTGCTGTCGGCCCTGTCCTATACCGTCGGCGTCAGCGCCCTGCTCTTCGGCCGCCATGCCGCTGCCCTGCCCTTCATCTTCCTGGGCACCTGCTTCGGCACGGCCTTTGGCTCGGTGGCCATCCCCATCATCACCGAGGGCGTCTTCGGCCGAAAGGAATATGCCGCCATCTACGGCTTCCTTTCGGGCACCACCAGCCTGCTGTCGGTCTGCAATCCCACCATCGCCAACGCCGTCTTCGACAAAATGGGCAGCTACGAGCCCTGCTATGTCGTTGCCATCGTCCTGTCGCTGGTGGCCGCCGCCATCTTCACCAATTTCTTTAACAAGATGGAAAAAGCAAAAAAATAAGTGCATCACGGCAAAAATTGTGGTATAATATCTTGTTAGTGAGATAAATCTAATTTACATAAAATTCAAGGGGGTTATTATGAAAAAGATCGGATTCGACAACGACGCCTATATGAGAAAGCAGTCGGAAGAGATCATCAAGCGCATCGACAAGTTTGGCGGCAAGCTCTATCTGGAGTTCGGCGGCAAGCTGTTCGACGACCATCACGCATCCCGCGTTCTGCCCGGCTTCGAGCCCGACAGCAAGCTGCGTATGCTGCGCATGATCTCCGAGCACGCCGAGGTCATCATCACCATTTCGGCGCCCGACATTGAAAAGAACAAGGTCCGCGGCGACCTGGGCATCACCTATGATGCCGATACCCTGCGCCTGATCGACACCTTCCGCAGCTTCGGCCTTTATGTCGGCTCGGTCGTCATCACCCAGTTCAGCGGCCAGCCTGCCGCCGAGGCCTTCAAGGTCAAGATGGAGCGCCTGGGCATGCCGGTCTACCTCCACTATCCCATCGACGGCTACCCCACCAACGTCCAGCACATCGTCAGCGAAGAGGGCTTCGGCAAGAATCAGTATATCGAAACCAGCCGTCCCCTGGTCGTCGTCACCGCCCCCGGCCCCGGCAGCGGCAAGATGGCCACCTGCCTGAGCCAGCTCTACCACGAAAACAAGCGCGGCATTCAGGCCGGCTATGCCAAGTTCGAGACCTTCCCCATCTGGAACATCCCCCTCAAGCATCCCGTCAATCTGGCCTACGAAGCCGCCACCGCCGACCTCAACGATGTCAATATGATCGACCCCTACCATCTCGAGGCCTATGGCATCACCACCGTCAACTACAACCGCGACATCGAGGTATTCCCCGTCCTCCGCGCCATGTTCAAGCAGATCTACGGCGAGTGCCCCTACCAGTCGCCCACCGATATGGGCGTCAATATGGCCGGCTACTGCATCACCGATGATGAAGCCTGCTGCGAGGCCTCCAATCAGGAGATCATCCGCCGCTACTATAAGGCCAAGGCCGACTACCGCAAGGGCACCGGCAGCGAAGAGACGGTCAACAAGATCGAGATCCTCATTCAGCAGAAGGGCATCTCCCTCGACGCCCGCCCGGTCATCAAGGCCGCCCTCGAGCTGGAAGAAGCCATCGAAGGCCCCGTTATGGCCATCGAGCTGCGTGACGGCCGCATCGTCACCGGCAAGACCAGCGAGCTGATGGGCCCCGCCTCGGCTGCCCTCCTCAACGCCGTCAAGGCCATGGAGAACATCGAGCGCCCCATCCACTTCATCTCGGCGGCCGCCATCGCCCCCATCCAGCGCCTCAAGACCGAGCTGCTGGGCGGCAAGAACCCCCGCCTGCACTCCGACGAGGTCCTGATCGCCCTCAGCATGAGCGCCGCCACCGACAAGAATGCCGAGCGCGCCTTTGTCCGCCTCAGCGACCTGCGCGGTTGCGAGGCCCACTCGACCGTCATGCTGTCGTCGGTCGACGAAGACATCTACCGCCGTCTGGGCATCAACCTGACCTGCGAGCCCCGCTATCAGGTCAACCGCCTCTTCCATAAGTAATGAAGAATACCCTCATCCACGTCTGCTGCGCCCCCTGCTCGATCTTGTGTGTCGAGACCCTGCGGCAGAAGGGCATCGAGCCCACCGCCTTCTGGTACAACAACAATATCCACCCCTTCACCGAATACCGCGAGCGCCGCGAGGCCATGAAGGCCTATGCCGCCTCCATCGATCTCCCCCTGATCGTCGAGGACGAATACGGTCTGCGCGGCTTTGTGCAGGCGGTGGCCGACAATATCGCCGCCCGATGCGTCTTCTGCTACCGCAGCCGCCTCGAGCGCACGGCCCGGGAAGCCGCCGCACGGGGCTTCGACAGCTTCACCACCTCTCTGCTGGTCAGCCCCTATCAGAACCGCGAGGCCATCTGTAAGATCGGCGCCGAGCTGGGCGAGAAGTATGGCGTCGAGTTCCTGCCCGAAGACTTCCGGCCTTACTTCCACGAGGGGCAGGACCGCGCCAAGGCATTGGGCATCTATATGCAGAAATACTGCGGCTGCATCTTCAGCGAAGAAGAGCG
>JAFQKM010000102.1 GCA_017396925.1 Clostridia bacterium | reverse complement strand
TTAGGCCTTCTTCTTGCCGAAGAGGTAGATGGCGCCGTAGAGCACCAGATAGAAGAAGCTGTAGGAGATCGAGATGAGGATCAGGAAGACCTCCATGGGGGCGGCAGCCATCCGGCAGTAGATGAAGGCGATGGCCGAGCAGACCAGGAAGGCGCCCTGGATGAAGAGCTCGATGTTCTGCTTGCGGCAGATGACCAGCGCCTGGGTCAGAGGCTGGACGACCAGACGCACGCCATACATGGGGGCCTGGTAGATGGCATAAACGCCCGACATACGCCATGCTTCGCCGAAGAAGAGGGAGAACAGCCAGGGGGACAGCAGGCAGAGCAGGATGACCATGGGGATGGCGATGGCGGTCAGAGCCAATGTGGTGGTCAGCAGCGACTTGCGGTAGCCGCCGGTGGTGTTGTATTCCTCGGCCGCATTCTTGAAGAAGAGGACGCGGGCGACATTGTTGCCGATCAGGGTGATGGGCACATTGAGCATGCGGTAGGCCAGCGAATAGATACCGAAGGTGGCAAAGCCATAGAGCATCTCGATGAGGAAGTTGAGCACCTGGAAAGAGGCGGTCTGGACAAAATAGGAAGGAGCGGCGAAGAGGGGCTGGCGGCGGTATTTGACGGCCACCTTCTTCATGCGGCTGCGGGCCTCCTTGCCGCGCAGATGCAGCTTATCCTTCTGACCCCACAGATAGTGCAGGTGGAAGTATGTACCCAAAGCCGTACCGGTCAGGCTGGAAACCTTCATGCCGTCGGTCGAGAAGCCGAAATAACCGAGGGCGATCTGCATGGAATACTTGACGGTCGACGACCAGGCGTAGGCCTTGGAGATCAGGCCGTAGTTCTGGAAGCGGGTGTTGTAGTTGTACATGATGTCGTTGACGCCGGTCAGGAAGAAAACGGCGATGGTCAGCAGCGAGAAGACGCCGGCCGAGGCCCAGATCTCCGGCTTGCACCAGAGGTAGATGCAGTAGCCGACGGCAAAGACCAGCGTGGTGCCGCCGCAGAGGGTCAGGCAGAGGGACAGCAGGTCGTAGGCTTCGTCGTCGTCTTCGGCAACGACGATCGAGGGCTCGTATTTGAAGCAGGCCACCGAGCTGAAGAGGGTGACCGCCGTGGTCATCAGGGTGTAGATACCGATCTCATAGTCGGTAAACAGGCGGGATGTGAACAGGGAAGAGGCAACCGATACCAGCTGGCCGATCAGAGAACCCGAGAAGAGGGTCAGAATGGCGCGGAAGAAGCGGTGCCGGGTCAGCTGCTGCAGTTTTTCTTTCAAATCTATCAAACCTCCGATCATGGGAATAGGGAATGGGCTTACAATACCTTAACCCAATAAGTATACTCCACATGAAAAAAACGGTCAAGGGGCGGCATCCGGTTGTGCCGCCCCTTTTGAAGAGAAATCCTGCCTGTATGCCGCTTACTTGGCCTTGAAGGTAGAGCATTCGGTGTCGCCCGAGCGGTCGGCGCCGTGGCCGCTGATCTGTACGGCGTCAGCGCTGCACATCATGTCCTTGTTGTAGACGCAGTCGCGTGCATGGCACTTGATGCGGGTCTCGGGGCGGACGTCGATACGATTGGTCGAGTTGGTCACCGAGTCGACCTTGGGTGTGAAGGAGCCGCAGCAGGTCTCGTGGGGCTTTTCGGCGGTCGAGCCGTCGACGTGGATGGCATTGAGCACACACAGCTGGTGGCAGTTGTTCGAGCATGTGGTGGCCGAGCATTTCAGTTCTGTCATAAATAGATCCTCCTGTTGTTTCGGCATTATGCCGATTTATCACGCTTATTCTTTGTTTCTTCTGCCTCGATTATTCACCCGAATATCCATTGAAAAAGGCAAAATCATCCTGTATAATTGAAAATAGTGATAAATATCCGATTTTGGATAAAGGAGGGCTCCCCTTGATCGACAAGAAACAGGTCAATAAAGACATCACCCGGCTGGCCATCCCGGTCGTATTGGAAAATATGCTGCAGATCCTGGCCAATGTCATCACGGCTGCCATGATCGGCCGCCTGCTGGCCGACGATATTTCGGCCCAGGGCATTTCCCAGCGTGTCACCCAGATCTACTGGGCGCTCTTCCGCGGCATCGGTATGGGCGTTACGGTCGTCGGCGCCGTCAGCTACGGTGCAGGCAAGCTGGGCCGCTGCCGCCGCATTGCCGAGCAGACCTATCTGACCTTCATGCCGGTGGCCCTGCTCTTTACGGCCATCACACTGATCTTCCCCGAACAGCTGCTCAGCTTTTTTACCGACGATCCGCTGATCCTCAGCCGCGGCGTACAGTATACCAAGCTGGCCGTTCTGGCCGTCCCCTTCACGGTACTGACCACCGTCAATGCCGCCGCCTTCAACGCACAGGGCAATACCAAGACGCCTATGTATATCGCCATCTTCCTCAATGTCGTCAACGTCATTGTGGGTTATACCTTTATTTTCGGCAACTTCGGCGCGCCTGAGCTGGGCATTATGGGCGCTGCCATCGCCTATGTGGTCTCCCAGAGCCTCGGCGGCCTGGTCGGCCTCTTCCTGCTCTACAAGCCGGCCGGCTTCTTTGCAGGCTGTCAGCATGGCGAGCCCTTCTTCAAGCTGGACGGCGCCTGCGTCCGGGAAGTTGTCACCACCGGTATTCCCGCCGCCATGGAGAACCTCTTCTGGCAGTTTTCGGTCATCATCCTGTCCAAGGTCATCCTCAGCTACGGCAGCGACTGCTATGCCGCCTATCAGCTGGGCGTACAGGCCGAAATGCTCTGCGAGATGCCGGCGGTCGGTCTGCTGACCACAGCGACACAGCTGGGCGGCAAGGCCATCGGTATGCGCAACCAGCCGCTGTTTGAGATCTACTACAAGCAGCTGCTCAAGCTTTGTGTCATCCTGTCGGTCTTCTCCTTCTCGGCGCTGCTCTTCTTCCCGGGTATGTTTATGGGCGTCCTGACCGACAATCCCGTTCTGCACGAGATCGGCGTCAAATACGTCTTTATCATGGCCTTCGCCCAGCCGCCTCAGGTCATGGCCAAGCTCTACACCGGCATGACCCGTGCTGCCGGCTTCAAGCGTGTCCCCATGACGGTTTCCTTTATCGGTATCTGGTGTGTCCGCGTGCCGCTGGCTCTGCTGGCTGCCAAGGTCCTGCACCTCGACATCACCGCCATCTGGTGGGCCATTTCCATCGACCAGCTGGTGCGTATCGCCATCAGCATCGGCTACTTCTATAAGAAGGACATTCTTCATACCATCGACCGTCTGCCGCCGATGGAAGAGGCAATGGCATAATAATTACTGGGTGCCGAAACACTTCGCTGGTTTCGGCATCCCAAACGCAACAAGGATAAAACTTCCCCGGCGCATGTCCGGGGAAGTTTTTGTATATTAGAAGTTTTGCAATGCGGAATACATCACCTTGACAGCACGTTAAAGATGTGATATATTGAAAACAATTTTTTAGAATAGGAGGAAGATCATATGATTCTGCATTGCATGAAAAAAGCCTTATGGGAGCAGAGAAAAGATCTGGAGCGTTGGGGCGAAGAAGAGATCGCCCGCGCCGGCTGCGTACATTGCTCAAGCGTTGCATTTCTGTGGCGCGTCGCGCCCAATTTCGGATCTATCGACGAACCGTTGGTTTTGCTGTGCATTGATGAAACCAAGCTGGAAGCTGAGGTTCGATATGAGGATGATGGCAACTATGGCCGGACCTATCCGCATATCTACGGTCTGGTCAATAACGATGCGGTCATTGATGTTTTGCCCTATCTGAAAGATAGCGAGGGCAATTACATAAAGAATCCCCAGTTTGCCCACATTGAAGACAAATAAACAGCACATTCATCCGGCGCAAAATATTTCAAAAAATGCGCCGGATTTTTCTATGCTTTTTTCTGCAAATCTGTA
>JAFQKM010000101.1 GCA_017396925.1 Clostridia bacterium | reverse complement strand
CCGGCAGCGTTGGCTTCGTCTGTATCGATGTGCATTCTTGTAGCGAACTTGTCGGAAACGCGGACGACAACGTCACCGAATGTCAGTGCGCGGCCGTTGCAGTTGGTCTCGACAGAGATGATCTGCTTGTCCTGAACGCCCATAGCAGCAGCGTCTTCGGGTGTGATGTGCAGGTGACGCATAGCAGCGATGACGCCCTCTGTCAGCTCGACTTCGCCCTTGGGGCCAACCAGCTTGCAGGAGCCGGAGCCGGCGATGTCGCCGCTCTCGCGGACGGGAGCCTTAACGCCGATGGAACGAGCATCGGTCAGAGAGATCTCAACCTGGGAAGCCTTACGCTCGGGGCCGAGGACGGAGATGCCGGGGAAAGCGCTCTTTGTGCCTTCGACGCGGACCTTTTCCTCACATGCGAACTGGCCGGGCTGGGACAGATCCTTCTTCTTTGTCAGCTGATAGCCTTCGCCGAACAGGATGTCGATGTGCTCTCTGGACAGGTGGATGTGACGAGCCGATGTTTCGATGATAACTTTATTCATGGGTATCTCCTCCAAATCAATTTGTTTTTTGCAGGGATTGCTTTAACAGTACAAATTTAGCACATATGGCGTCTTTTTTCAAGTCGATTGGCATATATATTACAAAAACCTTGAAAAAGTCTGTCGGGCATCGGGAAGGTCTTGCCCGTTTTCCGCTCCTGCGGTATAATAAAAATTCAGTGGAATCTGTTTCCGCCCCCTTTACATCCAATGCAAACAGAGAAGAGGTACCCTATTTTGGATCGTTTTGGTATGACCCGGTGCGAGATCGATCTCGACCGTTTTGAACACAATATCGCCCGCGTAAAAGAGCTGGCCGGCGAAAGCAAGCCGATGGCCGTCATCAAGGCCGATGCCTATGGCCACGGCGCTGCCGTCCTGATGCGCAAGCTCTTTTCCAAAGGCATCGAATACTTCGGCGTCGCCAATATCGGCGAGGCCATGGAGCTGCGCCGCACCTTCCATCGCGGCAATATTCTGGTTCTGGGCTATACACCGCCCCACCTGATGCACTATGCCGCCGATTACGGCGTTTCGCTGACCGTCTTTTCCCTCGACCAGGCCCGTGCCCTCAACGACATCGGCCAGCCGGTCAATGTACATATCAAGCTCAACACCGGCCTGCACCGTCTGGGCTTTGCCCCCACACAGCAGTCGGTGGAAGAGATCCGCGAGATCTCGAAGATGGAGAATATCACCATCGAGGGCATCTTCAGCCATTTCGCCCAGAGCTCGGATGAAGATGATATGGCCCAGTATGCCGTTTTCAAGCTGATGCTCGGCCTGCTGGCCGACGAGGGCGTCGATGTGGGCCACAAGCACATCTGCGACGGTATCGCCCTGGGCAAGTATGGCAATCTGGGCCTCGATATGGTTCGCCCCGGCGCCATTTTCTATGGCTACGGCAACGGCGTTCTGCCCATCATGAGTCTCAAGTCGCAGATCATCCACATCCACAAGGTCCCTGCCGGCGAAGGCGTCAGCTATGGTATGACCGACAAGTGTGATCACGAGCGTGTCATTGCCACCCTGCCCTACGGCTATTCCGACGGTGTGCCCCGCCTGCTGTCGGGCGGCAAGGGCCATGTCACCATCCACGGTAAAAAGGCGCCTTATGTCGGCGTTCTGTGCATGGATATGTGCATGGTCGATATCACCGACATTCCCGAAGCCAAGATGGGCGATGACGTCACCGTCTTTGGCAGCGCAGAGGGAGATTTCACCTTCACCGAGGCAGCGGCGATGGTCGGCGTCAACGTCAATTCGCTGCTCAGCGGCATCGCCCGCCGTGTGCCCCGTGTTTATTTTGAAAAGGGCGAAGAAGTCATGTTCACCGACTATCTGTTCTGATCGGTGCATGATACGGAACAGAGAGGAACACAGAAAGAATTATGGAAATCAAGCTGCGGCGCGTGCCAATCGAAGAAAAGGCACGGCTGTTTGATATGATGCAGATCTATATCCGGGAGTTTTCGGCCTTCGAGCCGGTCGAGCCCGACGAGCGGGGGATCTATCCCTACGAGGTCTTTGATGAATACTGGACCGACCCTGCCCGCATTCCCTTTTTCATCATGGCCGACGGAAAAGAAGCCGGCCTTATTCTGGTCAACCGCAACCACTATGTCCGGCTGTGGCATGAGAGCCGCTCGATCGCCGAGTTTTTCGTGCTGCCCGAATATCGCCGGTTCGGCGTCGGCCGTGCGGCGGCCCGTCTGCTCACCGAGAGCATGGGCGGCTGGTGGCAGCTGATGATGCACCCGAAGAATTATCCTTCCCATACCTTCTGGCGCCGAACCTTTGATTACCCCGGCGCGTTGAAGCTTAAGATCCGCCGCGGCCCCAAATGGTATGACGGCGGCCTGCGCGGCGAGGTCATGACCTTCAAGGCTGTGAAGGATTATCAGGAATAAGAACGAAAGTTGCCCGATCGCTGCACAGCTGCCCGATCGGGTTTTTTCGTCGAAAAACAGATATTATCGGAAAACAGAAAGGATGTTGAGATATGACGGCCTTCCGTTCCTTTGATGAACAGGGCAATATGATCCGAAGCGGCCGCGCCTGCACCGGCAGACAAGGTGTGGTTTCGGCCGGCCGCGCCGAAGCGGCCGAGATCGGACGGGATATTCTCGCCCGGGGCGGCAACGCCATCGATGCGGCTGTAGCCGTGGCCTTTGCCATGGGCGTCTGCGAGCCCAATGCCAACGGTATCGGCGGCGGTGGCTTTATGCTGCTGCGCGACGGCAAAAGCGGCAGGTGTGTCTTTCTCGACTTCAGAGAAAAAGCCCCGGCAGCCGCATCGTCCGAAATGTATGTGCCCAAGGCTCCCGGCAGCAACGAAGATATACAGATGGGCAATATCTACGGCGGCAAGTCGGTGGCCGTACCCGGAGATGTGGCCGGCCTGCTCTATGCGCTGGAGCATTATGGCACCATGACGCCGGCCGAGGTCATCTCACCGGCTGCAAAGCTGGCCCGCGAGGGTTTTGTGGTGACGCCGCTGCTGCATGCCGACATTTCGGAACATGCCGAACATCTGAAAGCCTATGGCGATGGCTGGAAGATCTACCTGCAGGAAGACCGGCCCTGGCCGGTGGGCAGTATGCTGTGCAATCCCGACCTGGCCGATACGCTCGACCGGATCGCCGCCGGCGGCAGAGATGCCTTTTATAAGGGAGAGATCGCCGACCGTATCGTTGCACAGGTGGAAAAGGACGGCGGTGTGCTGACCCATGCCGATCTGGAATCCTTTACCGTCCGCGTGCACGAGCCGGTACGGGGCACCTATCGCGGCTACGAGCTGATTTCTTCGCCGCCGCCTTCTTCGGGCGGCACCCATGTGGTGCAGATCCTCAATGTGCTGGAGCATTTTGATCTGTCCGCCATGAAGGTCAACAGCCCCGAGCATCTGCATCTGCTGTCGGAGGTCTTCAAAGCCTGCTATGCCGACCGCACCGCCCATATGGGCGACCCCAATTTTGTCAGGGTGCCGCTGGAAGGCCTGCGCAGCAAGGACTATGCCCGCAGGCTGGCCGAAGGCATCGATCTGCAGCGGGCACAGAAGCCCACAGCCGGCGACCCCTGGCCCTATGAAAGCAGCTCGACCACCCATTTCTCCATTGCCGATGCACAGGGCAATCTGGTGGCCGTAACACGCACCATCAACCATTTCTTCGGTTCCTGCGTCGTACCCGAGGGCACCGGCTTTCTGCTCAACGACCAGATGTCCGACTTTTCGCTTGATCCCACATCCAAGAATGCCGTGGCCGGCGGCAAGGTGCCCCTGTCCAGTATGTCGCCCACATTTATTCTTAAGGATGGCCGGCCGGTTGCTGTATTGGGCAGTCCCGGCGGCACACGCATCATCTCTTCGGTGGTGCAGGTCATCTCCAACCTCATCGACTTCGGCATGACGCTGGAGGAGGCCATTGCCGCACCGCGCATCGGTGATGACCAGAAGGATCTGCTGATCTATGAAAGCCGTATTGCGCCCGGGACCATCGCGGCGCTGCAGGCCATGGGGCATCCGGTACAGGCCTATGACGGCTGGAACCGTATTATGGGCAGCGTCAATGGCTGCCTGATCGCAGAAGACGGCCTGCTCTTTGGCGCGGCCGATCCCCGACGGGACGGCTTTGCCCTGGGACGTTGACATAGGGGCGTTGATCTGCTGCCGCATCATGGCCGGCCGTTTCCGGTCGACCGCGAAGGCGTATATGCCGAACCGGTGAAGTTTATAGACGGGCATTGCCCCGGAAAGTAATACAGAGCAACAAAAAAGCCACCCGATCGGGTGGCTTTTTCATCATTGCATTGGAGCGGGGTACGGGAATCGAACCCGCCTTCTCGGCTTGGGAAGCCGATGTATTACCGATATACGAACCCCGCAGAACTTCGGAACAACATTTATTATAGCTTTTCCGAAAGTCGGATTCAAGTTTTTTCTGTCAGGCGTCAAACTCGCCGACCAGACTCTTATAGGTCAGACCCATGCGGATGATGATGCTGTGGGCCAGCAGATTGGTCATTTCAACAGGGGCGATGAAGGAGTTATAGACATTGTCCAGCGAACGGGGGGCCAGCAGGGTGGTGGCAGCCAGGGCAGAGATGGGGGCATCGGCGCTGTCGGTGATGGCAATAGTATAGGCGCCGCTCAGGTTGGCCTGACGGACGGCATCCAGCTGTTCGTTGGAATAGATGGGGTAGGAGAAGGCGACAACAACGCTCTGAGGGGTCAGCAGAGGCATCAGCTGGCGCAGCCGTTTGGCATCGACTACCGGATCGACCACGGTGCTTTCGATCGAGCATTGGCCCAGACGCATGGAAAGCAACTGGCCCACCGAATGGGAGATGCGGCGGCCGATAATCAGAACGAAATCGGCTTCGGTCATGCGTTTGGCGGCACGGTCGATGGCTTCGGGATCCAGGGTGGTCAGGAACTGGTTGAAAAGCGCGCGCTCGTTGTTGAGAACCGTTTCAAACAAGGCCGGCAGGGGATCCTTCTGGGGCTGCTGATCCTCGCGGTAAAGATCGGCACGCTTTTTGCGCACAGCCTCGCGGAAGGCCACAAAGCTGTCGAAGCCCAGCTCGCGGCACAGACGCAGCATGGTGACCTGCGAGCAGTCGATATTTTCACAGAGCTGGCGCAGGGAAAGATAACAGGCTTCATCGAGATGGTCGCTGACATACTTGAGAATGGAAAGCTGCTTTTTGGTCAGGCGGGTATCCTGTACATTGAAGGTTTTGCGGATCTGGTCGAGCATTTGCTGCATGGGAAGCGCCTCCTGTTTAACTGAAATAAAGCTGATGCTTTAAGAGTAATTACTTTTATAGTATTTATCATACATGGTAATGGGGCAGTTGGCAAGAGAAAATTATGCAAAAAGCACAAAGAAGCAGGAGAGATGAAGCGTTTGACATCATATAGGGTATATGATATAATATCGTTAGATGATATTGATAGACGATATTACAAGCGAGGCGACCCGAATGCCCCCGAAAGCCCTTGAAAACCTGACCGAATCGATGTTTTATGTGCTGATGGCCTTTTCCAAAGGCCCCAAATGCGGCATCGAGATCTCTGATTATGTGCAGAAGCGTACCACCGGCCGCGTGCGTCTGGGCCCGGCTACCCTTTATACCATCCTTGGTAAGTTCGAAAAGGAAAACTATATCGAAGAGATCGAGACTTCGGGCCGCAAACGCACCTACCGTCTGACCCAGGCCGGCTTCATGGCCTATCATGCCGAGCTGGGCCGCCTGCGCAGGTGTGTATTGGACGCCGAAGCCGCCGAAACGGAAGGAGGATGCTAAATGAACAAGCAGGTTTATAAGCTGCCGCCCTGCCCTGCATGGCAGACCGATACCCTCGAGCGCTGGCTGGAGGATATGGCCGCCGAAGGTCTGCTCCTCAGCCGCGACGGTTTCATGCTGGGCGTCGGTATTTTTGATCAGGGCAACCCAACCCGTATGCGTTTCCGTCTGGAAGCGGCCGAGCTGCCCGTGGGTATTCTGGCCGACGGCGAACCCGACAAGGTTGAGTTCCACACCGACCTCGGCTGGAACTACCACGAGACCTATGGTCAGTATCATATCTACAGCACAGCCGATCCCGACATCCCCGAGCTGCATACCGATCCCGAGATCCAGGCCTATGCCATCGAAAAGGCCAAGAAGCGCCTGCGCGGCAACCTGATCAACCTGATTATCTGGCTGCTGCTTATGCCCATCATCCGCAATCATTTCCAGTTCCTCCGCGCCTTCCTTGCTGCCGGTACACCGGTGCTGCTGGCCTTTGGTTATGTCTGGCTGATGCCGCTGATCAGCCGCGGCCGCGAGCTGCTTTATCTGCGCCGCAAGGTCAGCGCCATCCGCAGCGGCGAAGAACGCTCCGGCTCCCCCAGTCCCGACTGGCGCAGGCGCATCATAAGCTATAATCTCCGCCGCGTCTTTGCCATCCTGTGTTTCCTGTTGATGGTATGGGGGATGTTCTGGTATGCTGATGTGCTGAACGAGCGCAAGATCTACCTGCCCGACTATGACGGCGATCTGCCCTTCCCCACGATGTGTGATCTCGCCGGTACAGACAGTTATGTGCCTATGTTCAAGAATGATAAGCGCTACGATTATGTCCAGTTCATGTCGGATATTCTGGCGCCGCGGATCATCCATTTCCACCAGACCGGTGATGCCGGCCCGGTCGACGGTGGCATGACTGTTGAATATTACGAGCTGCGCTTCCCGTGGATGGCCAGACAGCTGGCATGGGAATACAAGATCCATGCCAAGCGTCAGGCAGTCATGTCCCGCACCCGTGAATATACCGAGCTCCGGCTGCCGCCGCTGGATGTGGAATATGCCGAGGCCTTTGTCGATATCTTCCCCTCGGTGGTTATGTATGAAGGCAACAAGCTGATCTATGTTTATTTCTACCAGACCACATCCAAGCAGATCCCCCTCACCGAATGGGTGCTTCCCTTTGCAGAGGCATTGAAGACGGAATAATCAGAAACGGTTTCGCATAGCGTGAGATTCTTCGACTTCGCTGACGCTTCGCTCAGAATGACAGCAAGGCCGGTGCTATTCTGCCCTGTCATCCTGAGCTTGTCGAAGGATCTTACAGTAAGCAAAAATAAACAGCGCTGACGCATTTGAGTCAGCGCTGTTTCACTTTTATTTAACTTTTCTAAAGCTTAGTCGAGCAGAGGCAGAGGATTCATTTCGATCTTTTCGTGTGCCATCATGCTGTTCCCCATAAAATCTTCGATTTTTCGGGGGCCCCTTGCAATTAGATAGATTTTGGCCAAATGAATTGGCGTAAAATCGGCGCCGCAAAGGCGGCGGGGATGGACAGCATGTCAAAAAAGTGCCTTTTCTAAAGCTTAGTCGAGCAGAGGCAGGGGGTTCATCTCTACCACTTCATGTGCCATCATGCTGTTCCCCATAAAATCTTCGATTTTTCGGGGGCCCCTTACAATTAGATAGATTTTGGCCAAAT
>JAFQKM010000100.1 GCA_017396925.1 Clostridia bacterium | reverse complement strand
CTCTCTTGGATCTCTTTTCAGTGGGCATAAGATGCCCATACATTTATAGTATACCCCCAAACGGGCAGAGAATCAACCGTCGATGGGGCGCAGACCGTGCATAAATCCGTCGATGGCGGTGGTATACAGATTGCCGCCGATCACCTGATCCTTCCGCACCAGCAGGTCACAGCGCACCTCAGGTTCGTCGGGATAATTGGTGACCGCGTATGTATAGAGGGTGGCCGCCTTGCCCTTGTAGTCGGTCAGGTCAAAGCCGCACTCCAGCTGCAGACGGTTGTATTCGGTATAAACACTGTCGAAGGTCTCGGGAATGGTGACCTCCTTCTGCTCCAGCGGCGTGCTTTCGGCGGTATAGCCCAGCGATTCGATATAGGCCAGACAATCGTCGGCCGTCTGCACCCGAACGGCAGCCGATGTGGGTGCACTCTCCCCTTCCTTCGGCACGGCCAGAATGATGGCTGCAATGACAATGGCCATGGCGATCAGAATGGCCACCGCCTTCTTTTTGGAAAACTTGACTGTATAAACGATCATGAATATCACCTCAAAGAAAGATATGTCCTGTTCCGCGCGAATATGACGGCATTAAAAAAGACCGCCCGAAGGCGGTCTTTTACATTTTTCACATCCGGTTATTTGACTCTGTTCTTTCCCTTGATGGTGCTGCGCAGGCCGATCTCCTCGCGGCGAAGCATACGGCGGTAGTTCTCCTTATGCTTGTACAGCATAACAGCGGTCAGCACCAGCAGGATCATTGTCGGCACAAGGCTTTGCTCGGCATAGCCGAACCAGACCGGCACCCACAGAACCGTGGCGGTTGCCGCCAGCGCGATATAATCGGTGACCACCGTTACGAGTACGGCCACCACTGCAACTGCCAGACCAACCTTCCAGTCGAGGGCCAGTGTCATGCCGAAGCAGGCAGCAAAGCCCTTGCCGCCCCTGAAACCCAGATAGAAGGGGAAAATATGCCCCAGCGCACAGGCCACGCCGGCAGCATAGCCGATATATGGCAGCTCGGGAAACAGCTTCTGCGAAAGCCATACGGCCAGAATGCCCTTGCCCACATCGTGGATCAGGACGAGGATGCCCGACCACCAGCCCAGCAGAACGGTGGTATTGGAGGCGCCCAGATTGCCGGTACCGTTCTTTCGGATATCGACATTCTTCAGTTTGGCAAGATAAAAGGCCATGCTGGAGCTGCCCAGCACATAGGCCGCGAGAACGACAAGAATATACTGCATAAAAGCACCGCCTTACAAATTTCTGTTTTCAGTATACCATATCCGACAAAAAAGGTGTAGCGTAAAAAAGACCGCCCCCACAGGAGCGGTCTTGTATCTTTTATTTCTCGAAGGTGGCTTTGACCTTTTCCAGCAGCTCGGTGATGGGCAGACGCTGGGGGCAGGAGGATTCACAGGCCTTGCAGCCGATACAGTCGGCCGGGCCGCCGCCCAGCTTTTTAAGGCCGGCATAGGCAGGGGTGATCTTCCAGCCATCGGAGGGATAGCGCTGGATGGCATTGTAGAGTTTGAAATACTCGGGGATGTTGATCTGCATGGGGCAGCCGCTGCAGCAGTAGCGGCAGGCGGTGCAGGGAATGGCGCTTTCGCCCTGCAGGATGGCGCGGACCTGCTCGATGACCTTGTATTCTTTCTCGGTCATGCCGGCTTCAATGGCGATATTCTGCTCGACCTGCTCGATGGCATTCATACCGCTGAGGACCGTCTCGACGCCGGGCAGACTCTTGACAAAGCGTACGGCCCACTCGGCAGGGCTGCGGCCGGGTGCGGCGGCCTCCAT
>JAFQKM010000099.1 GCA_017396925.1 Clostridia bacterium | reverse complement strand
CAGAAGGAAGGCACCATCGCCAGCGCCGTAAAAATCAGATTGGATTTATTGTAGATCTTCATGGGAGAGCCTCCTTTACTTTATCATTCTACCATATAGACGCTCCGGCTGTCTATTCTGTTCCCTGTTTCACGTGAAAATAATACAGCATAGCGATAAGCAATAAATAGCAGGATTATAAAAAATCTATTCAATTTGTTTTTGCACGGACACGTGCCGGGCAAAAACACCCTAACCCGTGAGCATCCTCGCAAGGATGCCACGAAACCGCGCCGCAGCGCGGAACCCAAATGTCGAAGCGAAACCAGCGAAGTGTTTCGCTGACAGCAGACGCAAAAAGGCCGTTCCCGAAGGAACGGCCTTTAAGTTGATCAATGTAAAGGTAGAAATAAGTTTTAAGAAACTTAGATCAGGCCCTGAGCCATCATAGCCTCAGCAACCTTCTTGAAGCCGGCGATGTTAGCACCAGCAACCAGGTCGTAACCGAAGCCAGCTTCTTCTGCAGCCTTAGCGGAAGCATCATGGATGTTTCTCATGATGGTCTGCAGCTTCTCGTTGACTTCCTGGGGCTCCCAGCTGTAACGCATGGAGTTCTGAGCCATTTCCAGAGCGGATGTAGCTACGCCGCCAGCGTTAACTGCCTTGGAGGGAGCAACGCACTTGACGTTCTTCTGCAGGAACTCCAGAGCCTCGTTTGTTGTGGGCATGTTAGCGACTTCGATGTAGTACTGGACACCGTTGTCGACCATCTGCTGAGCCTCGACCATACCGATTTCGTTCTGGTATGCGCAGGGCATGCAGATATCAACCTTCTCGCCCCAGACCTTAGCCTTGGGAACGAACTTAACGCCGAACTTGTCAGCGTAGTCCTGAGCGCGGTCGCGGCCGGAAGCACGCATCTCGAGCAGGTAGTTGATCTTCTCTTCTGTGACGATACCATCGGGATCGTAGCAGTAGCCGTCGGGACCGGAGATTGTAACAACCTTACCGCCCAGCTGAGCAACCTTCTCGCAAACGCCCCAAGCAACGTTACCGAAACCGGAAACAGCAACTGTCTTGCCTTCCAGTGTCTCGCCGTAGTGCTTCAGGACTTCGACCAGATAGTATGTAGCGCCGTAACCTGTAGCTTCGGGACGGAAGTAGGAACCGCCGTAGCTCAGGCCCTTACCTGTCAGAACGCCGTTCTCCCAAACGTTCTTGATTCTCTTGTACTGGCCGTACAGGTAGCCGATCTCACGACCAGCAACACCGATGTCACCAGCGGGAACGTCAACGTCGGGACCGATGTGACGATACAGCTCTGTCATGAATGCCTGGCAGAAACGCATGATCTCAGCGTCAGACTTGCCTCTGGGGTCGAAGTCGGAGCCGCCCTTAGCGCCGCCGATGGGCAGGGATGTCAGGCTGTTCTTGAATGTCTGCTCAAAGCCCAGGAACTTCATCATGTCGAGGTTGACAGAGGGATGGAAGCGCAGACCGCCCTTGTAGGGACCGATAGCGCCGTTGAACTGGACGCGGTAGCCGCGGTTGACATGGACTTCACCCTTATCGTCGACCCATGTGACACGGAAAGAGATCTGGCGATCAGGCTCGCACATTCTCTCCAGCAGGCCCCACTTCTCGTACTCGGGATGCTGCTCAACAACACCCTCGATGCTCTTGAAAACTTCTTCTACTGTCTGGATGAACAGATCTTCGCCCTTATTACGAGCCTTGACTTCGTCCAGAACCTTCTGCATGTAAGCGTTCATTGGGAATCTCCTCCAATAAAATATTTTCATTACATGATCGTAAATACAGAGAAATCTCCGTACATATTCATGTTAACGCTACCTGCCTGAAAAGTCAAGCAAAACAGGGGTATTTTCCGCAGAATTGCCTTTTTTGCGCTATAAATAGAAGAACGGCTGATTCTTTTTTCGATGGGTGGCTTTCACTTTTCGGGTCGGGATGCTATACTGAAGCTGCGCCCCGATGGGGTGCCCTAAAAATAACAGCAATCAACGGAGTATCCTATATATGAAAGATCTGATCGATCGCCTGGCAAGAGAACATGATCTGGCCGATGACCAGCTGCTGGCCCTCATCACGCTGGAGGATCCCGAGGCCGAACGATATCTGGCCCAAAAGGCTGTGGAGGCCCGCGAGGCCATATACGGACGGGACGTCTATATCCGCGGTCTTATCGAGTTTACCAACTACTGCAAAAACGACTGCTACTACTGCGGCATCCGCCGCAGCAATACCTGTGCCCAGCGCTACCGCCTGACACAGAAAGAGATCCTCGAGTGCTGCCGGGAGGGTTGGGCGCTGGGTTTCCGCACCTTTGTCCTGCAGGGCGGCGAGGACCCTTATTTCGACCGCGCCCGCATCACCGATCTGGTTCGTGCCATCAAGGCCCAGCATCCCGAATGTGCCGTTACCCTCTCGGTGGGCGAATGCGACCGCGAGACCTATGCCGAATGGAAGGCCGCCGGCGCCGACCGCTATCTGCTGCGCCACGAAACGGCCGATACGACCCTCTATCGTCATCTGCATCCCGAAAATCAGACGCTGGACAACCGCCTGAGATGTCTTGCTGATCTCAAAGATCTGGGCTATCAGGTGGGCTGCGGCTTTATGGTCGGCTCGCCCGGGCAGAACCCTGGGATGATGGTGACCGATCTGCGGTATATCCAGCAGCTGCGCCCCCACATGGTGGGCATCGGCCCCTTTATCCCCCACAAGGATACCCCTTTTCGGGATGAACCTGCCGGAACGGCGGCTATGACCCTGCGCCTGCTGGGCATCATCCGTCTGATGATGCCTGATGTGCTGCTGCCGGCCACCACCGCCCTCAGCACGGTGCGCGGCGACGGCCGCCTGCTGGGTATGGGTTACGGCGCCAACGTCGTCATGCCCAACCTGTCGCCCCAATCGGTACGCAAAAAATATGCCCTTTACGATAACAAGGCCGCCACCGGCGAGGAAGCGGCCGAAAGCGTCGCCCGTCTGCGCGAGAGCATGGAATCCATCGGCTTCCGTGTGGTCATAGACCGCGGCGACTGGAAAGGAGAACAATAAATGAGCCTTAATGCCACCCCTTCGGCCAACCGTACCCATATTGCCTTCTTCGGCTGCCGCAATGCCGGCAAATCCAGCGTGGTCAATGCCGTCACCGGCCAGACGGTCTCCATCGTTTCCGATACCAAAGGCACTACCACCGATCCCGTACAGAAGTCGATGGAGCTGCTGCCCATCGGCCCGGTTCTGATCATCGATACCCCGGGTTATGATGACCAGGGCGAGCTGGGCGATCTGCGTGTCCGCCGCACCAAGCAGGTGCTCAATAAGACCGATGTGGCCATTCTGGTCGTCGACGCATCGGTGGGTATGAACGCCTACGATCAGGCCCTGCTGGCCCTGTTTGAAGAAAAAAAGATCCCCCATATCACCGTCTATAACAAAACCGACCTCTCCCCTGCTCCCGCAGGCACCCTTGCCGTCAGCGCCGCCACCGGCGACGGCATCGAGCAGCTGAAGGAGGCCATCGGCAAACTGGCCGCCGCCGACCATCCCGAGCCGCCGCTGGTGGGTGATCTGATCGAAAAGGGCGACCTTGTCGTACTGGTCACCCCCATCGATGCCAGTGCGCCCAAGGGCCGCCTCATCCTGCCCCAGCAGCAGGTCATCCGCGACCTGCTCGACCATCATGCCATGGCCGTTGTGGCGCAGGATACCGAGCTGGCCGAAACGCTGGAAAAGCTGGGCACCAAGCCGGCCATGGTCATCACCGACAGTCAGGTGTTCGGCAAAACTGCCGCCGATACCCCCAAGGAGATCCCGCTGACCTCCTTCTCCCTCCTCATGGCCCGCTATAAGGGGCTGCTGGAGACCGCCGTCCGCGGCGCTGCCGCCATTGAT
>JAFQKM010000004.1 GCA_017396925.1 Clostridia bacterium | reverse complement strand
TTTCTTTTCCATATTATATCCAATCTCCGACGATTTTTCAACGCATATAGCTCATACACTTTTATTTTAATATGATTTCTCTGTTTTCGCAACTGTTAAAACAAAGACTTTTTCGGCACCGGCCATTCGAAGCACTCGGGCACACTCGCCTGCCGTGGCGCCGGTGGTGAAAATATCGTCTATCATTAGGACTTTTTTACCGGCCAGTTGTTCCCTTTTGCAGGAAACTTTTACAGCGCCCAGAATATTGGCGCGGCGCTCGTGGGGTTTGAGGCCGTACATCCCCCTGGTCTCGCGGGTCTTCTCCATGGTTTCGACACAGAGAATGCCCATGCCCTCGGCCACATGTCGGGCCAGCAATGCTGCATGGCTGTAGCCGCGCTTACGCTCGTTTTTGCGGTTGGTAGGAACCCATGTGATCAGATCGGCCTGCTGCAGATCGGTTTCCCCCTCCAGACGCTGCAGCAGATAACGGGCGTAAACGGCTGCGTATTCCTTGCGGCCGTTGAACTTGAAACGATGGATCGATTTGCGCACCATACCTTCGTAAGTAAAGCAGTATGCACCACTATCGAAAAACTCACCTTTAAGTGGATCCTGCATCATAACCAGCTTTTCTCTGCATCGGCTGCAAACACGCAATGGGATGTCTTCACCCTCGAGCAGATCATGACAGAAGGTGCATTTTGGCGGAAAGAGCAGATCCAACAGCCGGTCAAGCAATTGCTTAAGCATTGCCCACCACTCCCGTAATGCGCAGCTTGAGAGCCGAGAAGCGTTTATTTTTCTTGTTGGTCTCGATCATTTTGGCCACCACATCTTCCCTGCCGGCAATAACCAGCAGCTTTTTGGCACGGGTAACGGCCGTATAGAGCATACTGCGGGTCAGCAAACGGGACGGCGCCGCAAAGAGGGGCATGACCACGGCCGGATACTCGCTGCCCTGGGACTTATGTACCGTAATGGCATAGGCGTGTTCCAGCTGATTGACTTCATCAAAGGTATATTCGGCCTCTTTGTCGTCATAACGGATAACAAGAATGCGCGAAGGCACATCGATGTGTACAATGACGCCGGTATCGCCGTTGAATACGCCTGTACCGACTTCGGCGGCGTCCAGACGGCGCCACAGCATATCATAGTTGTTCTTGATCTGCATGACACGGTCGCCGGTGCGGAAGATGACGCTGCCATATTTGATCTCGGCTTTGTCGGGTGCCGGCGGATTGAGGCGCTCCTGCAGCATGGCGTTAAGAGCCGCAGTGCCGCAGGCCAGCTGGCGCGACGGACAGATAACCTGTACATCCTCCGGCTCGATGCCGAATCGCAGGGGGATACGCTCGGTGATCAGGGTGAGAACAGCCGATGCCGTTCCCTCGGCCGAGCGGGCTTTGGCAAAATAAAAATCGCCGTCGTTCTTCATCAGCGGCGGCATTTCGCCGCCATTGATCATGTGGGAGTTGATAACGATATCGCTGCCCTGGGCCTGACGGAAAATTTCGGTCAGGCGGGTTTTGGCAATATTGGGGCAGGCCAGCAGTTCCGAAAAGAAACTGCCCGGACCCATGGGCGGCAGCTGATCGGCGTCGCCGATGAGGATCAGCCGTGCATGAGGTTTCATGGCATCCAGCAGCGAAGAAGCCAGCATGAGATCGAGCATGGAAGCCTCGTCGACAATGATGACATCGGTATCCAGCGGATTCTGCCGGTCGCGGCGGAAGGCAACCGTACCCTGTGCCGAATCGAAGACCGACTCCAACAATCGATGCAGGGTCTTGGCCTCCTTGCCGCTCAGTTCACTCATACGCTTGGCTGCACGGCCGGTGGGCGCCGCAAGCATGAATCGCAGGCCGTTGGCTTCCAGCAGCTCCAGAATGCACAGCAGCGTTGTTGTCTTACCGGTACCGGGGCCGCCGGTGATCAGGCTGAGAGCATTTTCGAAGCACATGCGCACAGCATCCTTCTGCCCCTCGCCATAAGCAATGCCATGGGCCTTTTCGGTGCGGGCGATCAGCTTGTCCAGATTGCCGGGTGCGACCACGGTCATATCACACAGACGATGCACTTCGTCGGCAATAAAGGTCTCACAGCGATAGAGATAGTCGAGATAGCAGACATCGTGCCCCTTGACCACATCCTGAATGACCTTGCGTTTTTCCAGCAGATCCTCCAGCGGTTCAAACAGCTGGTCTTCCTCTACTTCACAGAGGCTGGCTGTGGCTTCGATCAGCTTATCTTCCGGAATAAAGGCATGGCCGTTTTCGGCATTGAAGGACAGCTCATAGAGAATACCGGCCGACAGGCGCTCGATGCAGTCTTTGGTAAAGCCGAGATCGGCGGCAATGCGGTCGATCTCGTAAAAGTCGACGTCGAAACCTTTTTCGCACAGAATATACGGATTGGCCTTGAGAAGCTCAAGCGCGGCTGTACCATAGGTTTTAAACAATGTGGCTGAAATATAGGGCGGCAGCTTATACTGGCCCAGAAAGTCCATGATCAGCTTCATAGAGTTGAGGCGGCGGAAGCTTTCGCCCATATCCTTTGCTTTTGGCAGGGATATACCGCGGATCTGGATCAGATCTTCAGGCGAATTGGCCAGCACGTCAAAGGTCTTGTCTCCAAAAGCCGTGACAATGGCACGGGCCGTTTTGGCGCCGATTCCCTTAATGGTGCCCGAAGCCAGATATTCATAAATACCCGAAATGCTGGTGGGCATTTCTCGGCTGTAGGTCAGTACATTGAACTGCGGCCCGTGCTTGGGATGATTGGTAAACTCACCCTGCGCAACGATGCGTTCGCCCGCGCCAAGAAAGGGCATTGTCCCTGTGATGACCACTTCGTCGCCATCATCGAGAGATGCCCTTGCCACAACATATCCGGTTTCGTCACTGCGGTAGATGATCCCCTCGATCATGCCCGCAATCTCTGTTATCTGCTTCTGCACGCTTGTTCTCCATCTGTGGGAAATACAGGTCGGAAATATAATCCTGCAGCACACAGCCCTTCCCATTGGCTATACGGGCCAGCAGCAGCGCCTGAAGCCACAGATAGCCCAGGCTGCCCGCAATGCCGGCAAGCAGGATCATAACGGTATACATAAGTCGAGCGCCCATTGGTATCCCCCTTCAGAACAGGTTATTACAGGATATGCAATGGGCGCATAAAACGACATTATTGTTTTTTAGGCACGGCTCCACTTGACGCCCTGAGGGGTGTCTTCGAGGATAATGCCTCTTGCCTTGAGGTCATCGCGGATGCGATCGGCCTCGGCAAAATTTCTTGCCTTTCTGGCGGCCTGACGCTGGGCGATCAGCTCTTCGATCTCCTGATCGAGATCATCCTTCTGCTCTTCGGGCTGGCCGATAGCCAGAACATCACACAGCTCCTTCAGCATGGCAAAAGCAGCCTGGCCATAGGTCTTGGTGACATTCTTCTCGGCGCAGACGGTATTGATGGCACGAACCAGTTCGAAGATAACGGCAATGGCATCGGCCGAATTGAGGTCGTCATCCATAGCGTCACAGAAGTTCTGCTTGAACTGCTCGAAGGCGGCAACCGATGCAGCTTCCTTTTCGCTCATCTCGCCCTCGGCACCGTTCTGCATGAGGAAGCGCAGGTTGGCAAAGGTTGTATTGATACGGGCCAGGGATGCCTGGGCCATTTCCAGAGATTCCTGAGAGTAGTTGACCGGTGTACGGTAATGGGCCGATACCATGAAGAAACGAACAGCATCGTAACCGTAGGCAGCAGCGGCATCACGGACGGTGAAGAAATTGCCCAGCGACTTGGACATCTTCTGATTGTCGACATTCAGGAATGCATTGTGCATCCAGTAATTGGCAAAGGGCTTGCCGTTGGCGCCCTCCGACTGTGCGATCTCGTTCTCGTGATGGGGGAAGCACAGGTCAACGCCGCCCGAATGAATGTCGATGGTTTCGCCCAGATACTTTCTGGCCATGGCCGAGCACTCGATGTGCCAGCCGGGACGGCCATGACCCCAGGGAGATTCCCAATAGGGCTCGCCGGGCTTGGATGCCTTCCAGAGGGCAAAGTCGATGGGATCTTCCTTGACATCGCCGACAGCGATACGGGCGCCGGCTTCCAGATCCTCGATGGGCTGGTGAGACAGCTTGCCGTAGCCTTCAAAGGCATGGGTGCGGAAGTAAACGTCGCCGTTGACTTCGTAAGCCAGGCCCTTATTGACCAGTGTGCTGACGATATCAATGATCTCGTCGATGTTCTCGGTGGCCTTGGGATGGACGGTCGCACGCTTGATGCGCAGGCCCTCGGCGTCTACGAAATACTCCTTGATGTAACGCTCGGAAATCTGATCGTAGGTTGTGCCCTCTTCGTTGGCCTTCTTGATGATCTTGTCATCGATATCGGTGAAGTTCTGAACGAACTTGACGTCATAACCTCTGTATTCCAGATAGCGGCGCAGCAGGTCGAACATGATGAAGGGACGTGCGTTGCCGATATGGAAGTAGTTGTAGACGGTGGGACCGCAGGAATACATACGGACCTTGCCGGGTTCCAGAGGAACAAACTCTTCCTTCGAACGGGTCATTGTATTGAAAATTTTCATGTGGGATCTCTCCTATTTGACAAGGCCGTCTTTAATGAGGCCGAAATTGCGTCTCAGGTAGTCGTAACCGGAGAAAACGGTGAAGAACACCATGATCCAGACCAACAGGTTCTGCAGAGACAGGCTGCCGAGCATGATATCGTCAAATCCGGCCAGCAAATACATGACGCAGATCAGCTGGGAGACCGTCTTGACCTTGCCCCACCAGGAGGCGGCCAGAACGACGCCCTTGGAAGCTGCGATGCTTCTGAGGGAGGAAACGGTAAACTCGCGCGCCAGGATCAGGATACAGGCCCAGGAAGGGATAACACCCTGCTCCAGCAGAATGAGCAGTGCCGACATAACCAGCAGCTTATCGGCCAGAGGGTCGACCAGCTTGCCGAAGTCGGTGATCTGGTTGTACTTTCTTGCAATATAGCCGTCAACGCCATCGGTCAGGCTGGCAAAGGCAAAAATCGCCAGTGCGATCCAGTTGCCCTGAGCGCCTTCCGAAATGGCACAGTACATAAAGATGGGGATCAGCGCAATACGCGCCAGTGTGATCATATTGGCTGTTGTCATAAAAATCAGGCCTCCTGAGAAGATACAACTTCACCGTAGAGTTCACTGGCGACCGCATCGACGATCTCGACCATGACAAACTCGCCTTCCTCTACAGATTCATCGTCAAAGTATACGACGCCGTCGACATCGACGGAGTCCATATAAGAGCGACCGTACTGGCGGCCGCTTTCGTCATAGCCGCAGCAGAGAATCTTCAGCTTGCGGCCGATGAGCTGTGCAGAAAACTCGTCCATGACGCGCTCCTGCAGAACAAACAGACGATTGCGGCGCTCCTCCTTGACCTCCTCGGGGATCTGATCCTCGCGTTCGGCCGACGGTGCACCCTCCTCTTGAGAATAACAGAAAAAGCCTGCTCTTTCAAGCTTATATTCTTCAAGGAAGTCATAAAGTTCCTGATATTCTTCCCAGGTCTCGCCGGGGAAGCCGACGATCATGCTGGTGCGGAAAACGCTCTCGGGCATCATTTCACGGATCTTGGAGATGCGCTCGCGAATGAGCTGGCCCGAACCGCGGCGGTTCATTTCCTTCAGAACCTTGTTGTTGACATGCTGCAGAGGCAGGTCGAAATACTTCAGGATCTTGTCGTTGTCGCGGATGGTTTCCAGCAGGCGGTCGTCGATCTCGTCGGGATACATATAGTGCAGACGGATCCACTCGATGCCTTCGATCTTGCAAAGTTCTTCAAGCAGCTTGTAAAGGGTGCGCTCGCCATACAGATCGATGCCGTAACGGGTGATATCCTGTGCAACGACCAACAGCTCCTTGCAGCCGTTTGCGGCCAGCTTGCGGGCTTCTTCCAGCAGGCTTTCCATGGTGCGGCTGCGGTAAGGACCGCGCAGATAAGGGATTACGCAGTAGGAGCAGCGATTGTCGCAGCCCTCGGCAATGCGCAGATAAGCATAATAGCTGGGAGTCAGCAGATAACGGTCGCCCGAGAAATCGCAGGTAGCGCTCGACTTATACCATTCGCCGCCCTTGCCCTTGAGTACGGCGCCGACGGCTTCGGCGATATCATTGTAGCTGCCGGTACCCAGGGCCGCATCGACCTCGGGCAGTTCCTTGAGGAACTCTTCCTTATAACGCTCGGTCAGGCAGCCGGCGACAACCAGACCCTTGATGATGCCCTCCTGCTTGAGGCCGGCCAGCTTGAGGATGACCTCGATGGCCTCGCTCTTGGCCGAATCAATAAAGCCGCAGGTGTTGACGATGGCAACGTCACAATCTTCGGGGCGCTGTACGATTTCGTAGCCCTCCTTGTCCAGGATGGCCAGCATCTGCTCCGAGTTGACCAGATTCTTGGCGCAGCCCAGAGAAATCAAAAATACTTTATGTGCCACTGTTCTATTTCCTCCAACGCACATCCATGTGTGTGCTTAATCATCACTGTATTCGTCATATGAACCGTAATCTTCCGATTCATCAAAAGACGCGTTGTAATTGCTGAGCGCCTGCTTGATCTGTGCCCAGGAAAAACCTTTGCGGGCCAGACTGTCGCTGACCTTTTTAAGGGCCGCACGGTCGGGTGCGGGATTCCCCTTCAGTTTGGCGGCGATCAGCTTCTGCATTTTATCATAATCGGGCTCGAAATCTTCAAGGAGCAGATTGACCATATCAGGTTCCAGCTGCTTCTTCTTGAGTTCCTGGGCGATGCGGCTTTTGCCCCAGCCCTTGGCCCGGCACTGCTCGACCACATGGCGGCCGTAGGTCTCGTCGTTGAGGAACCCCAGCTCAATGAGCCGTGCCACCGCATAGGCGGCGTCCTCCTCTCCGATCTCTTTTTCCAGAAGTCGGTCATAAAGGGCAGCCGCGCTGCGGTTTTTATAAGTCAGAATATTTGCCGCGGTGGCGAGTGCCTTCTTTTTGGTTTCCGGTGTGCTGACCGGCTGCTCTTCCCTGTTCATCGGGCTTATTCTTCGTCGTCCTCAAAATCGTCGGCAAAGATCTCAACGCCGCCTCTGCCCTTCTTCTCAGGCTCGGCTGCCTTGGGAGCCGCAGGAACCTCTGCCTTCTTGGCAGCCGGCTTCTCTTCGGGCTTGATCTCCTTGCTCAGGAGCTTTTCCTTGATCTTGCGCTCGAGCTCGTCGGCCTCCTCGGGACGATCCTTGAAGTACTGCTTGGCATTGTCGCGGCCCTGACCCAGACGGGTCTCGCCCATATAGAACCATGCGCCGGCCTTCTGGACAAAGCCCAGCTTGACGCCGACATCGACCAGCTCGCCGACCTTGGAAATGCCTTCGCCGAACATGATATCAAACTCGGCTTCCTTAAAGGGAGGCGCGATCTTATTCTTAACGACCTTGGCGCGGGTACGGTTGCCGATGGGCATGGTGCCGTTCTTCAGCTGCTCGATGCGGCGGATCTCGACGCGAACCGAAGAATAGAACTTCAGCGCACGGCCGCCGGTGGTGACTTCGGGGTTGCCGTACATAACGCCGATCTTCTCACGCAGCTGGTTGATGAAGATAACAACACAGTTGGACTTGGAGATGGCGCCGGTCAGCTTACGCAGAGCCTGCGACATCAGACGGGCATGCAGACCAACAAAGCTGTCGCCCATGTCGCCTTCGATCTCGGCCTTGGGAACCAGTGCGGCGACCGAGTCGACGACCAGAACATCGATGGCGCCGCTGCGGACCAGTGCCTCGGCGATCTCCAGCGCCTGCTCGCCGTTGTCGGGCTGGGCAACCAGAAGGCTGTCGGTGTCGACGCCCAGAGCCTTGGCGTAGACGGGATCAAGGGCATGCTCGGCATCGATAAAGGCCGCTTCGCCGCCCTTCTTCTGTGCCGATGCGATAATATGTAATGCGATGGTTGTTTTACCGGAGCTTTCGGGACCGTAAATCTCGACGATACGTCCCTTGGGAACACCGCCGATACCCAGTGCAACGTCCAGCGACAGCGAGCCGGTGGAGACAGCCTCTACGTTAAGGGCTGCCGTCTCGCCCAGGCGCATAACGGCGCCCTTGCCATACTGCTTATCAAGCTGCTGCAGTGCGGTCTCCAATGCTTTTTTCTTATCCATAAGTTCCACCTCATATATTGATAATTTTTATTTCTTCGAAGTGGGAGTATCTCTCCCCTACGGATATTCTATCACATCTGTTCGATTTCCGCAACATTTGTTCGCTTTTCTTCTGCCCCATTTTCGGGACACTCCTGCAGATCTTCCAGCTCTTCTTCCATCGGTTCCATGGAATAGGGCACAACGCCGCAGACCACGCGCTCGATACCGGTCAGGTCCTTGAAGATGGTGATATCTTCAAAACCGGCCGCCAGCATGATATCGCGGACGTCTTCGTGCTGGGACAGGCCGACTTCAAACATCAGCGCACCGCCTTCACGGATGGCATCCTTGAAGTTTCTGCAGATGGCGCGGTACAGATCCAGGCCGTCTTCTCCTCCGTCCAGCGCCAGATGGGGCTCGTTCTGTACCTCGATATCCAGTGTGGGGATCTCGGCGGTGGGAATGTAGGGCGGATTGCAGACGATCAGGTCGAAGCTGCCGAAAATGCCCGGGCAGGGCTGCAAGGCATCGCATTCCGATACGCCGACCGTGCCGGTGACACGGTTGATGGCGGTGTTTTCCTTGGCTACAGCAAGGGCCTTTTCGGAAATATCGGCCAGCAGACAGGAAATGGGGTTGCGGGCAAAGCGCGCAATCGAAATGCCGATGCAGCCGGTGCCGCAGCAAAGATCAAGCACGCGGGCCTTCTCTCTCGAATTGACAAAGGCCAGCGCCGAGTCGACCAGCGTCTCGGTGTCGGCACGGGGAATCAGGGTATCTTCGGTCACTTTGAACTCAAGGCCATAGAACTCCCACTTGCCGGTGATGTGCTGCAGAGGCACACCCGACAGGCGGCGTTCGACAAGGGCCTGGATCTCGGCGATCTTGGGGTCAAACAGATATTCTCTGCGTTTTGCAAAAAAGGTATTTTCATCGATGCCGAGCGCCATACAGACCAGCTCTCTCGCCTCGATGTCGCTGCCGGCGATGTTCGCCTGGCGGAGTGTGCGCCGCGTATCAAGATATACGTCGTTGATCGTGGTTACCACTTATCTTCATCCTCTCCTTCAGGAATGACACGCTTGATGGCGTCGATGGCAACCTCGATCATATAATCATCGGGCTCGACCGTCGTAAAGCGCTGCATGAAAAGGCCGGGGGCAGTTGCGATTTTGGAAATAATATTGTCCATGCGGCCGACCGCACGATTGATCTCGTAGCTGATGCCGACAACAACAGGGACCATGGCCAGACGCAGGAGCAGGCGCATCCATACGCTCTTCCATGTGAAGACCGACATGACCAGTGTGGTGATCATGACGACAACAAACATAAAGCTGGTGCCGCAGCGGGGATGGAAACGGCTCTGCTTGCGGACATTTTCGACATTCAGCTCAAGGCCGGCTTCATAGCAGAAAATGGTCTTGTGCTCGGCGCCGTGGTACATATAGGTACGATGGACATCCGACTGCTTGGAGGTGATGATGACAAATGCCAGGAAAATGGCGATGCGGATACAGCCTTCCAGCAGATTCTTAAGGAAATTGCTCTCGATAAAGCTGAACAGCCCGGCCAGAATGGTGGGCAGCAGCATGAAAAGACCGACCGGCATCAGGCAGCCGATAACAACGGCCACCATTATCATGGCGTCGTCGACCTTCTGCTTGCCAAACTTGCCGTAGATCCAGTTTTCAAACTTGGAGGGGACATAATCTTCGTCATCTTCAAAGAAGGAGGCCGAATACTCCAGCGCCGAAACGCCGTATTTCATCGAATCCCACAGATTGACGGCGCCGCGGATAAAGGGCAGCTTCCAGAAGGCAGCATGGCTGTTGGTGCCCACGGGCTCTTCCTTGATGACATGCTCGCCATTCTTTTTACGGACAACAATGGCCGTTTTCTTGGGGCCGCGCATAAGGATGCCCTCGATCAGAGCCTGGCCGCCGATGGTGGTTCTTTTTTTGATTTCGCTCATAGATTGGTTACGCTTTCTCCGGTCTCTGCCGGAATGGTGATGATGATCTCGGTGCCCTCGCCGTATACACTGGAAACATCCAGCGTACCTTCATGAAGGGTGATGATCTCGTTGCAGACGGCCAGACCGATGCCGGCACCTCTGCCCTTGGCACTGCCCTTGAAGAACTTTTCCTTAACAAAGGGCAGCTCGTCTTCGGGGATACCGACGCCATGGTCTACCACGCGGACAACGGCATTACGGCCTTCGGCCACGATGGAGATATCAACGCTGTCGCCATCCTTGCCGTATTTACCGGCATTGTCGATGACATTGAGGAAAACCTGCTTCAGACGGTTGCGGTCGCCGACCACCATAACGGGATCGGGCGTCTCGTGATAGAGGATCTCCAGGCCATTCTGGCGCAGCATATCATTGTAGGTAAAAACGGCATCATAGAGGATGCCACGCAGGTCGAACAGCTCGGTCTGCAGGCGCAGACGGCCGCTTTCGATGCGGGAAAAGTCCAGCAGTTCTTCAACCATCTGGGAAAGACGGCGTGTCTCTTTCTTGATGATCTCCAGACCGGCGGTGGCCGTCTGGGTATCGCTCAGGTCGCTCTCGATGGTCTCGGCCCAGCCGCCGATGGCGGTCAGAGGGGTGCGGAGTTCATGAGAGACCGACGAAATAAAGTCATTCTTGACCTTTTCCATACGGGCGATCTCGCTGGACATATTATTGATCGTGGTACACAGTTCGCCGATCTCGTCATCGAAGGCCACATCCAGGCGCGCGCCATACTGGCCCTTGGCAATGCGGCGTGCCAGCTCGTTGATCTGCAGAACGGGATTGACGATCGAACGGATAAAGAACTGGTTGGTCAGCATGATCAGGCCGATGATGGCCAGCGCACTCAACGTCAGGCCGATATTGAGTCGGGTCAGCTGGCTGTCGAGCAGGCGGAGGGATGTAACATAGCGGACTGCACCGATAAAGATTTCGTTCTCGCCCGAATAGATGGGCGCAGTGACCGCCATGATGTGTTCACCGGTCAGACGATCGTTTCCGATAAAGGTGGAAATCTCTCCCGAACTGATGGCGTCGCCGACGTCATCGGCCGTGGGAACAAAGCCGGCCGACAGACCGGTCGATGAAAACATGACGCGGCCATAACGGTCGATGACCTGCATCTCGATCTTGTTTTTATCGGTAAAATCATTGACCAGATTGCTGGAGAAATAATAGAAGGCATCATAGTCTTCACTCAGATACTGGCGGATGATCTTGGAGTTGGTCGAGGCACGGCTATACAGACTGGACCGGACCGAACTGGTATAGTAATTGCCGATCGATACCGACGCCAGCGCAAAAACGCAGACGACAACGACGGCGATAACGCTGAGGTTGTTGATCAGCCAGCGACGCTTGATGCCTTTTGTAAAATCGGCCACTCTGCGCATGTGCTCTCCCCTTTCCGGATCACAGGATCCAATTTCTAAATGATATGAAAGCTTAGCCTTCCCACTTGTAGCCATAGCCCCAGATGGTCATGATATGTCTGGGCTGGGCAGCGTCGTCTTCGATCTTAACGCGCAGACGGCGCATATTGACGTCGACGATCTTGGGATCGCCCTGATAATTCTCGCCCCAGACCAGCTTCATCAGCTCTTCACGGGACATGGCCTTGCCCACATTCTTGAGGAAGGTCTTGATGATGAGGAACTCAACCTGGGTGATTTCGATTTTTTTGCCCTTCTTGCTCAGCTCGCGGCTGCGCAGATTGAGGCTGAAGTCGCCCGAAGTCAGCACCTCGGGATCAGCTGCAGGGACCTGCAGTGTATCGCCACCCAGACGGCGATAGAGTGCATCAACACGGGCAACCAGCTCGGCAACCGAGAAAGGCTTGACCACATAGTCGTCGGCACCGGTCATAAAGCCGTTGACGCGGTCGGCCTCCTGGCCCATGGCAGTCAGCATAATGATGCCCATACGGCTGCCCAGACCGCGGATGCGGCGGCAGACCTCAAAGCCCATGATGTCGGGCAGCATGACGTCGAGAATGGCAATGGCCACATCGTCATGGTCCTTGATATATTCGACGACCGGCTCGCCGTGATCAAACTCGACGGTCTCGTAACCGGCACGCTTGAGATTGATGACAACAAACTTGCGGATATTTTCTTCGTCTTCCAAAATCAGAACTTTCTTGTTCATCCTCCGTACGCCTCCAATGTCCATTCGGTTTCGATGGTTTTAAATGCCGCAAGGATCTGTTCATCGGTCACGGCATAATTATCGCTGTATTTGCCCAGCGAATAGGCATAGACCATACCGTCCCTGCGCAGGATCTCGGTGGCTTCATAGGTGGCCAGATAGGCCTGCTGGTTGTCTCCCGAGAAGATATACAGATTCAGAATGGTATTGTTTTCATCGGCTGCCGGCAATTCGGCAATGCTGTAATGATCGGGCAGGGCGAAAAAGCTGGTCTTGACCATACGGGAATAGCGGTTCATCTGTACGACAACACGATCATCCCACTGGTCGGGCCAGAGGAAATACCAGTCGTCCGAAGGCACATGATAGGTGCGCATCTTGTGCACGGTGCTGCCGTCAGAAGAGAAATTGACCCAGCTCAGCTTGCTCTTTTCATCGGAATACAGGGCACTCATCATACTGGAGGCTGTAGGTACCTCCAGCAGACCGTCGCTGTCGATGTCCTGACAGAAGACTTCGACCGAACGCCAGGTACCGATACCCGAACCGTTGTCGCGGTCGCGGGTCAGATTGTGCAGATTACCGTCGCTGCCATAAACAATGACGTCGGAGACAAAGCCGCCGCCATAGGCCACGCTGTCGAGGAAAAGGGCCTTGTGGGTCTCCCCTGCCTTGCCCAGCGTCATCTGCGAAATGCTGCGCGCCTCGCTGCACAGCAGCGTCTCGCTTTCGAGGACATAGGTATCGGCCTGCTTTTCATAAACGCGCAGCGAAAGCTGGCCGCCGCTCTGATCCTTGGTGGCAAAACAGAGCTCGTCCAGCGAGTCGCCGTTGAAATCCCCCACCAGAATGCCCGAATACTGGACATTGAGCACATTTTCCATGCCATGCTCGGTGAAGGTATAAACGGTCATACCGTAATTATTGCTCTCGTCGATGCCCCAGCAAACGGCAAGGGATTTCTCGCCGGTCACCGAGGAAACGGGATAGTATATCGAATGAAGGGTCAGGCCAACCGCTTCGGCCGAGCCGATCTCTTCATAATCGTCTTCGGTTTTCTTGTAAGCCTTGATCAGATAATTTCCATCCTCATCTCTGAAAAAGGCGATATATTCATTTTCACTGTCGCCGTCGAGATCGATCTGCTGGATCGACTGACGGTTGGCGCCGCTTTCGGCAGCTGCCGATACGGACGCGGTCTCCAGGAACTTTTTGATCTGGATCTGCAGCTC
>JAFQKM010000098.1 GCA_017396925.1 Clostridia bacterium | reverse complement strand
CACACTTTCGTCGATCAGCTTCCGCAGGGCATCCGCCTCGCTTTTCGAAAGTTTGCTGCCGCCGGTGAATGCGGCCAGAAATCGGGGGAGCGATCCGGCGAAGGCTTCGCGGACAAAGCCCTGGCTGCAGCCGGTCTCGTATTCGGCCATGGTAACCAGCGGTGTGACGATGCCCTTTTCATTCCGGAACAGCCCGCGCTCGCACAGGCGGCGCAGGACGGTATAGGTGGTCGATTTCTTCCAGTCCAGCTCCTGCTCGCACAGGCGCACCAGCTCGCCCGAAGAGATGGGGGCATGCTGCCAGATCAGATCGGCAAAACGGCGCTCAACGGCGCCCAGCCTGTATTCGGTCATATCAATTCTCCTTTCCGGTTTACACCTTGTAAACTCTATTTTTAGTCTACAATATGTAAACCTTTCTGTCAAGCATAAAAAAGACCACCCTTTTCGGGTGGTCTTTTCTGATTCGGTTTAGCCGACGAAATAGCGGTGCAGGAAGGTGACGATCTGACCTCTGGTGCAGGTCTCGGCAGGGCCGAAGGTGGTTTCGGATGTGCCGTTGGTGATGCCCTCCTGAACAGCCCATGCAACGGCCTTGGCATAGGCGGCATTCCTGGCGACGTCGGTGAAGCTGCTGCTGCCGCCCTTGGGCTGGCCCGACAGCTTCCACAGGTAGGTGACCACGTCGCTGCGGCTGCAGGGTGCGTTGGGATCAAGGTTCAGGTCGGTCATAACGCCGCGCTCGTTGGCCCACTGGAAGGCCTTGTAGAAATACTGGTTGGCGCCGACGCCGGCATGGGTGAAGTCGGCTTCGCCTGTGGGCTCGGGGCAGCCGGCTGCACGCCACAGGAAGGTGAGGATGTGGGCCTGGCTGCAGGTCTGGTTGGGGCTGAAGGCGGTATTGGATGTGCCGTTGGTGATGCCTTCGGCAATGGCCCAGGATACGGGATCATAGTAATACATACCGGGCAGAACATCGGTATACTGCTTCTGTGCCTGCAGGATCTCGATGTTGAAAACGGTGATGCGGGTCTCTGCGTGATTGATGAAGCACATATAGTTGCCGGTGTTGTCGCCGCGCAGCTCCCAGAGGGAAACGGTGGAACCGGGCGTCAGCATGGAGGCCTCGATGGTATTGTCCTTCTCGTGGTAGACGAGGATCTCATATTCATCGGCCGCATCGGCGGGGAGGGAGACCTCCATAGCGGTCGAACCGTAATAGATGGTGGCAGGGGGCGCGGGAGAGTCGCCGCCGCCGGTCTGATAGCTGCCCAGGGAAGCCGGCGAGACGTAGATCTTCTGGCCGTCGATCATGGTCAGTTCCTGGGCATTGTCGGGATCGCCGACAACGATAAAGAGCCATTCGCCCTGGTTGACGCTCCACATGAAATAGACGCCCTCGGGCAGATCCCAATAGGTGCCGGCGCCGTTGACCTCGCCGAAATCGGGATCGGTCTCGGCATTGAGGTGGGTGGGCTCGACCTGCGCGCCGCAGAAGATCTGACCCTCTTCGGTGATCGATACGCGCTGCATCGAGCCGCCCAGCTCGACACAGGCGGTCTGCAGCAGGGTGATGCGGGCAGGCGCCTTGCAGTAGTAGACGCGTGCGGCCATAAAGCTGCCGTCCTTCAGGTCGATGCTGCCCTGCGAGACGATATTGGAAATGGTGATGTTGTCTTTCCACTCGGATTCATCGGGGATATAGAGGCCGTGGTCGACATCGGTGTCCCACTCGAGGGCCAGCGCATTGGTGGTCAGTCCCAGGCAGAGCAGAAGGCTCAGCAGCAGGGATACAAAACGTTTGTTCATAATGCTTCTCCTTTCAGATTTTTATCCTGCAGGGTTATTCACCCACAAAATAACGGTAGAGGAAGGTGACGATCTGCCCTCTGGTGCAGGTCTCGGCAGGGCCGAAGGTGGTCTCGGATGTGCCGTTGGTGATGGCCTTATTGACCGCCCACTGTACGGCCGAGGCATAATCTTCGGTCTTGGGAACGTCGGTGAAGGTCGAGCCGGCCTTGGTTCTGGGGCTGCCGTCCAGCTTCCACAGATAGGTGACCACGTCGCTGCGGCGGCAGGGTGCGTTGGGGTCGAGATCGGCGTCGCCGATCAGGTCGGCATCCCATGCCCACAGCATGGCCTTATAGAAATACTGGTTGGAGGTCATGGCTCTGTGGCTGTAGGGATTCTCGATGCCGCTTTCCGGCTGACCGGCGGCACGCCACAGGAAGGTGAGGATCTGCGCCTGGGTGCAGGTCTGGTTGGGGCTGAAGGTGGTATTCGAGGTACCGTTGGTGACCCCTTCCTTGACCGCCCAGCGGACCGGCTCGTCGCAGTAGTAATTCAGCGGTACGTCGGAGAAGATGGGCTTGGGGGTGCTGTTGCTCCAGACGCCGACATAAACATAGGGGTTGGTCTCATCATTGGAATCAAAATCCATCCAGATGGTGCCGTCGTTCTTGAAGAGGGTGTCGAAATAGTTGATCTCGCCCTTCCACTGGCTGACCGTCGTCTTGCGGATGACCCAGCCGGGGATATTGGGCCAGCCTTTGGGATAATCCCAGGGGCCGATATCGAGCTTGCCGCTGGTGGCGTCGACCATGGCCATGATGGGTTCGCCGTCGCCCCATGTGCGGTAGGTGCCGTCCTTCATCTGCGCAAAGACCTGGCAGTCGTCGATCCAGATCCGCTCGACGCCGCCGGTGATCTTGACCGGGTGCTTACAGTTGAGCAGGATGGATGTGTAATTGGCGGTATAGCTGCCGACATAGAAATAGGGGCCGATCTGATCGTATTCGCCGCAGGCCAGCTGGCCCACATGGTTGCGGCCCCAGCCCCACAGCACGCCGTCGCGGGTCAGTACATAGGTGGTGCCGCCCTCCGACCAATAGCTTGCAACGCCGGCCGGCAGACCGTCTTCGGCCACTTCACGATAGGGCTCGGTATGGAGATGGCTCATCAGGACGCCGTCCTTGAGGTACTCGCCGCCGGGGAAAACATTGTCGGCGCCGCTGTCGATGATGCGGATGTCTGTGGTTACCTTACCGTTCCAGCCGGTATCGATATAGTGGACATTTCCGGCCTTATCCAGCGCCAGCAGGCGGTATAGACCGTATTCGGCGACGTCTTCAATGCCGGTCAGCACGGTGCCCTGCAATTTGATATCGCCGAGGTAGACGCTGTAGCATTCCAGATTGCCGTTCTCCTTGAGTACAAAGATGCCGTAATGGACCACCGTAAAGGCCTTGGCGCCGGTGGTGACACAGCGGGTTTTCTGTGGCAGGTGGGTTGCGGTCACCTTGCCGTTGGCATCGTATTCTTTCTCGGTATAATAGAGCCAAAGCTCGCCATGCTCGTTCAGAACGGCCACAACAAAGTCGCTGTTGTCGTAAAACGAAGTGATCTTCTCCATATCGGGCATGGGCAAAGCAGCGGCTTTCGCGTTGGGCAGGCTGACCATCGGCAGCAGCAGAAAGACGGCCAGCAGCACTGTCAGGATACGTTTTTTCATCATTTTTCCTCCTTCTCCCCTTCCTCGGCCAGCTTTTCCAGCCCCATCCGGAGCAGGGTGCGGTAGACCTCGGCATAGGGTTTGTCGTAAAATCGGGTCTTCTTCAGCTGCTCGATCTCCTGCTCGATGTCGGCAGGCACCGAGATCATGATGCGGTTCATATTGGTTGCCACATGGATTTCCCCCTTCCATATGCCTTTTGTGCAGGCATATCTTTCCTGCTTTGATTATAGTGCATCACCGATGAACCTGTCAAATTCGCATTTTTGTATCTTTACATCGGTGATACACTGATGTAGAATAGAAGCTGAGGTGATCGAATGCCAACCGAAAAACCCCGCTTCTGCATCACAGTAGATGAAAATCTGCTGGCGCAGATCGACGAGCATCGCTTTGCAAAACGCTATACCAGCCGTTCCAAGGCCACGGTCAATCTGATCCGCCTGGGGCTGGAAGCCCTCCGTACACAGGAGGCCGAAAAGGACAAAGCGCAGAAATGACCCTTCTTTGCCCTTTATTATAGCAAAGCCTAGCCCTGCCATAGGGTCGATGGCAAAATTGGTTGATTTTTTGACAAAAACAGCAAAAAGCAGTCTGCCGCAAATCACGGCAGGCTGCTTTTATTTTGTGCTTATTTTCGGATCTCCAGCGAGACAACGGCGGTATAGACCCCTTCGGTGCAATCGGTGCGGTATTCGCCGCCGTAGCGCCGGGCCAGATCCTGCAGGATGCGGCTGCCATAGCCGTGCCCTTCCCGCGGGCCTTCGGCCGGAGCGGCCGGATTGACCGTTTTGATAAACAGATAGTCGCCGCTCTCCATCGAGCTGAGGCGTACCGTCGGCTGGGGTACCCCCGACCGTGCGGCGGCGCGGATGGCATTGTCGAGCAGGTTGGCAAAGATGCCGCAGAGGTGCAGCGGCTCGACGGCCGGCATCTTGGGCAGATGCAGATCACACCGGAAGGTCACCCCGGCCTGTGCGCAGGTCTTTTCCTTTTCGGTCAGCAGGGCGTTGACCACGGGGATGGTGCAGTAGCTTGCCGGACGGGTGGCGGCGATGTCGGCCGCCAGGGCGTCGATCATCTCGCGGGCGCCTTCCTCTTCGCCCTGCCGGATGAGCTGCCCGATGGTGGCCAGCTGGTTGTTGAAATCGTGACGGATGCGGGCCAGCGCCTCCTGCCGGTCTTCCACCGCCCGGTAATGGGCCTGCTCGAGGGCCATACGGTGGCGGGTATCCTGCAGCTCTTCCTCCAGCGCCTGCTTGCGCTCGAGCTCGGTGACATAATAGAGCAGCGCCACAAAGGCCATGGCCGACAGACCCATGCAGATGCACCAGATGAGGGCGCCGGCGTTGGATACATAGACATAGAAGTTGCCCCACAGGCTGACGGTGATGCCGATGACCGGAAGATAGACCGGCGAGAACTTCCGTCCCTGCAGCGTGCGGGCCAGAATGACCACCAGTGCATCAAACAGGATATTGCAGACGATGGCGATCATGGTATAGAGGATGGCGTCGGGCAGCGACCTGACCACCAGATCGTCGATGCGCACCTGTGTGGGCGAGGTGACCACCCATACGGCAATGCCTTCGCCCACGATCTGTCCGCTGAAGAGCAGCAGGTTGACCATCAGGCGCTTCCATACGGGGCCTTCGAAGCAGAGCAGCGGTACGGCCACCAGCAGCACCGGTACGGTCAGCAGGCGGAAGAGATCGGCCATGGGAGAATAGATGCCCCACAGGGCCTTGGGAATATTGAAGAGGGCCACAAAGGCGGCCAGCGCCGGCACATGCCACCAGCAGCGGAGGCGGCTGGGGATGACCATACCCATAAAAACCGGATGGATCAGATAGACCAGAAAGGGCGGAAAGATCCAGTTGAAAAAATCGATCCATTGAATCTGCATGGCAAACGCTCCTTTCTAAAAGCTGCGGCCCATATAAACGAAATAGGCCAGACGGGTCTCGGCATAGCGGGCGCGGCTGACCGGGATGACGGTGCCCTCCTGCAGCAGGATATCCTTGGCGCGGAACCGGCGGATGGCGCCAAACCGCACGACAAAGCTCTTGTGACACTGGGCAAAGCCGCCGGGCAGACGGGCAAAAACATCGCTCAGCTTTTCGTAGGCCGTGATGACCTCGCCGCCGGCATGGACCTGAATGCGGTGGCCGTGGCTCTCGATATAATCGATGGCTCCGCAGTCGAGGGTGACCGTGCTGCCGCTGACCTGCAGGCAGAGCATGGCGCCCTCCCCTTTTTCCTTGCCGGCGGCCGCCTTGCGCAGGTTGGCCTGCAGCAGCCCGGGATCGACCGGCTTGGTCAGATAGCCGCTCAGGTTGGCCGGATGCAGAAAGATCTGCTGGGCAAAGCGCTCGCCATAGCCTGTGACATAGATGATGGGCAGCGTGGGCGCCAGGATCTGCAGCTGTCCGGCCAGCTCCATACCGCCGGCCTCCCCCTCCCAGTCGATGTCGAGCAGCAGGGCGTCATAGGCGGCGCCGCTTCGGATGGCCTCGGCCAGTGCGGCACGGTCCCCAAAGCAGGTGACCTGCCCGACTTCGGGCAGGGCCTGCAGCATACCTTCGATCTCTTTTAAAAACAACGCCTGATCATCACAGACGGCAATATGCATATCCATTCCCCTTTGCAGTTGTGGTGTAAATTTTATAGTATACCCTTTCCGGCCGAAAAAACAGAGGCCTTTGGCAAAATCGGCACAAAAAAGGGCAGAATCCGCAAAAAAGCCCCGCGGCCGATGCCGCGGGGCTTTGCGATATGGGGTTGGCTTTTAAAAATCAGACCTTGATCTCGTTTTCGGCGGCCTCGACCTCGGTGTACTTGGCGAGGGTGGGGCGAACGACATTCTCGAGATAGTCGGCGGTCTGCAGGGCAGCGCAGCCGATATAGTTCCTGGGCTGCATAACGGCCTCCAGCTCTTCGCGTGTGACGCCGAAGGCTTCGTCGGCGGCGATGCGGTCGAGCAGGTCGTTTTCCTTGCCTTCCATCTTGACGGCATAGCCGGCAGCCATCGAGTGCTGACGGATCAGCTCGTGCAGCTCCTGACGGTCGCCGCCGCGCTTGACGGCATCCATCATGATGTTTTCGGTTGCCATGAAGGGCAGCTCCTGCATCATGCGCTTTTCGATGACCTTGGGATAGACGACCAGACCGTTGGCAACGTTGGCATAGAGGCTCAGGACGGCGTCGACGGCCAGGAAGCCCTCGGCGACCGAGATGCGCTTGTTGGCCGAGTCGTCCAGTGTGCGCTCGAACCACTGGGTTGCAGCGGTGATGGCGGCATTCTGGGAATTGACGATGACATAGCGGGAGAGGGATGCGATACGCTCGCTGCGCATGGGGTTGCGCTTGTAGGCCATGGCGGAAGAGCCGATCTGGTTCTTTTCGAAGGGTTCTTCGACTTCCTTCAGGTGGGCCAGCAGGCGGATATCGTTGGAGAACTTATGGGCGCTCTGGGCGATGTGGCTCAGCAGGTCGAGAACGCGGCTGTCGACCTTTCTGGAATAGGTCTGGCCCGAAACGGGAACGGCCTTCTCGAAGCCCATCTTCTGTGCGATCAGCAGGTCGATCTTCTTGACCTTCTCATAGTCGCCGTCAAACAGCTCGAGGAAGGAAGCCTGGGTGCCGGTGGTACCCTTGGAGCCCAGAGGCAGCAGGGCCTTTTCGACCTGTTCGACCTCTTCCAGGTCGAGCATCAGCTCGTTGATCCACAGGGTGGCGCGCTTGCCGACCGATGTGGGCTGTGCGGGCTGGAAATGGGTGAAGGCCAGGGTGGGCTGGTCCTTATACTTATCGGCAAAATCGGCCAGGACGCGCAGGACCTTGATCAGGCGGGCCTTGATCAGCTTGAGGGCCTCACGCATGATGATGATGTCGGTATTGTCGCCGACATAGCAGGAGGTGGCACCCAGATGGATGATGGGCATGGCCTTGGGGCAGCACTCGCCGTAGGTATGGACATGGGCCATAACGTCGTGGCGCAGCTTCTTTTCATAAACGGCTGCGGTCTCGAAATCGATATCATCGATGTGGGCACGCATCTCGTCCAGCTGCTCGTCGGTGATGTCGAGGCCCAGCTCCTGCTCGGCTTCGGCCAGGGCGATCCACAGACGGCGCCATGTGGAGAACTTGAACTGGGGAGAGAACAGGAACTGCATCTCGTCGCTGGAATATCTCGACGACAGCGGGGATGCGTACTTTTCGTTGTTGTTCATAAGAAAACGCCTCCATATAAGAATTGGGGATAAAAAAGCACAAATATATAGTTTATTCTACAATATTTCCATGTCAAATGCAAGCCGATTACACATCGATCATCTCGAGTACGGCGCGGGCCAGCATGGTGCGGGCCAGAATGACCCGTTTGCCGGTGGCGGCGGCGATGTCGCGCTTCATCTTCTGCGTATAGCCGATGCAGTCGAGCACCACCAGCTCGCCGTCGGTCTCGGTGATCTCGCGGCAGGCGCGCTCGAGGGCGGCCTTGTCGCCGTAGGGGGAGGCATAGAGGATATTGGCCTTATCCACATGGCGCTCCCACTTGACCTTGAGCTGGGCAAGCTGCAGCTTGGAGGGGGTGACCACCGTGATGGGCCTGCCGCCGCTGAGGGCCGGCAGGATGCGCAGCAGGATGTCGCTGGGATAGATGATGGGCACATTGTGGCGGAAGGTATAGGGGAACTCGCCCGTGCAGAAAAAGACGATGAGGGCCACCCCCTGTGCCTCCAGCTCGTCGATGCAGTTCTGCAGGTAACCGACGATGCGCGGCTCCGAGAAGGTGACCTCCCGGCCGTCGCGCAGACGGGAGACGAGAATATGGTCGTCGGGATGCTCGGGGGTCAGGGCGAGGATCTCCTCATAGGTCAGCTTGTCCAGCGCACCGGCTTCGATCAGTTCGGCCTTGTCGCCCCAGATGGGCAGAACATCGACCGTGACGTCGACACGGGGCGCCTGTCCGACGGTGATGGCACCGATTCGGGTCATAACGATCGCTCCTTTCGTTTTTTCTTTCTGCTTGTATTATACAGGAGAAT
>JAFQKM010000097.1 GCA_017396925.1 Clostridia bacterium | reverse complement strand
CGAGATCGACGGCGATGTACTGCTGGAAACCCTGCCGGCCAAAAGCGGCATGGCCGGCCATATCGGCCTGAACATCATCGTCTCCAACGACCGCCGCACGGTGCAGCTCCGCAAGGAGATCGAATCGCTGGACGGCGTGGTCTTTTCGGTCATTGAATAGTGCAAAAACCACCGCAGATGAAAAAAACTGCGGTGGTTTTTGATTTTTCTGTAGCTTTTTGGGCCGGCCAGGCATATAATTAGTCTGTCAAAACTTTTAAACAACGGTGATCCTATGCAATATTTTTTCGACTGTGTTGAAACCATCCCCGACGGCATCGGCTGGGCACATTACAGCCCCCTGCATCTGACATGGCTGGCGGCCATTGCGCTGACTGTCCTGCTGGGCTGCCTGCTGTACCGTCGACTTGACCCCGACAGCCGACGGAAGATGCGGTATATTCTGGCCGGCCTGACGGTCGGCAACGAGATCTTCAAGATGTGGCTGCTGATGAGCCAGGGCAACTATTATGAAGAATATCTGCCTCTGCACCTGTGCAGCATCAACATCTTCGTCGTTCTGTGGCATGCCCTCCGCCCCAACGAAAACGTCGGCGCCTTCCTCTATACCGTCTGTGTGCCCGGCGCCATCGCCGCCCTGCTCTTCCCCACATGGAACGAACTGCCCCTGCTGTGCGGCATGCATATCCACAGCTTTACCGTCCATGCCGAGCTGGTGCTCTATCCGCTCATGCTGGTGGCCGGCGGCGAAGTGCATCCGCGTCTGCGGCAGATCCCCAAGATTCTGGGCCTGCTGGTGCTCAGCGGTATTCCGGCCATCATCGTCAACCACTTCTGCGGCACCAATTTCATGTTTCTGCGCTATGCCGAGCCGGGCAATCCCCTGCTTGTCTTCGAGCAGCTTTTCGGCAATCATCTGATCGGTATTCCCATTCTGATCTCGATCATTCTCGTTGTTCTGTACACCCCCTGGGTGATCGCCGACCGCCGCAAGGCAAAGAAAACCACAAAAGTATAAACCAAACGCCCCGAGGATCCGAACGGTTCCCGGGGCGTTCTTTTTATTTCAGCATCCGGCGCAGCTTGCCGATGATTTTCTTTTCCATGCGCGAGACCCGCACCTGAGTCAGCCCCAGAAGATCGGCTTTTTTCTGCTGGGTCAGGTCGTGGTCGAACCGCAGCGCCACCAGACGGCGCTCCAGCGGCTCCAGACGGCCGACGGCCTCCCGAAGGGAAAGATGTTCCAGCAGCCGCTCTTCGCCGTAAGGATCGCTCTGCAGGTCCAGCAGGCTGCCTTCCCCCATCTCACCCAGCGGCGCATCGAGCGACAGAACCGAACAGGCAGCCCCCGTGCATTCGGCGATCATTTCGGGTTCCAGCCCGGTCAGCACAGCCAGCTCGGAGATCCCCGGCGGGCGGCCGTTGGCCTTTTCAAACTCTTCTTCGGCCCGACGGACCAGCACGGCCCGTTCCCGCAGGGTGCGGCTGACCTTGACCGTACCGTCGTCCCGAAGAAAGCGCCGGATCTCCCCCATGATCTTGGGGACGGCATAGGTGGAAAACTGTGTGCCGAAACCGGCGTCATAGCCATCGATGGCCTTAAGCAGGCCGATCATACCCAGCTGGCAGAGATCGTCATACTCGACCCCTCTGCCCAGAAAGCGGCGTGCGATCGCGGCGACCAGCGGGCTGTGCTGCAGGGCCAGGGCATCCCGTTCGGCAGCCGTCATCGATACCGCCGGGTATTAAGCCGCTTGCGCATGGTGACGCTTGTCCCCTTTCCCGGCGCCGAACGGATCCGCAGGCTGTCCATAAAGCTCTCCATAATGGTAAAGCCCATGCCCGAACGCTCGGCGCCGCCGGTGGTAAAGAGCGGCTCGCGGGCCCGGGAGATGTCCGGAATGCCGCATCCGCGGTCGGCAACAACGATCTCGACGGTATCGGGCTCCAGCAGCTTGACCGTCATGGTGATATCGCCGATGGCATCTTTGTAGCCATGGACGATGGCATTGGTCACCGCTTCCGACACAGCCGTTCTGACATCCCCCAATTCATCGAGGGTGGGGTCCAGCTGGGCGATAAAGGCAGCAACGGCAGCGCGGGCAAAACCCTCGTTGGCGCTTTTGGACGGAAACTTGACGGTGAAACGATTGACCTCGGTATATTTGACAGCCATCAGATATGTACCTCCTCTTTGAAGGATAAAATGCGGTCGAGCCCTGCGGCTTTAAAGACCTTCATGGGCTGCGGCCGGGTATTGGCGACGGCAAAACGGCTGCCGAAGCCGGTGACCGTGCGGTAGAGCCCCATCAGTACGGCAATGCCCGAACTGTCGGTAAAGGGCATGTCCCGCAGGTCGAGCAGCACATTGGGCGGCAGCATGACGTCGACCAGCTCTTTCATGCGCCCCAGATCCTCCATGGCACAGTGGTGATCCAGCTCCCCTTCGGGCTTCAGAATGAGAATACCGCCGGTCAGTGTATAATTGATTTTCATAAATGCACCTCGGTGGAATAAAAAAATAGCCTCGGAATTCGATCCGAGGCTATTGTAATATAAGCTGTTCTGATTTTCTGCCGAGCTTTGTCGCGTGCCGGATTTTTATTCGGCCAGCAGCGCTTCCTTGACTTCGCCGATCATATACAGCGAACCGCAGGCGATGATGACTTCGTCCTTTTCGGCGGTCTTCAGCGCATGCATGGCGGCTTCGGCAGGCTTGCCGATGACGGTGACATCCCTGCAGACCTTGCCTGCGATCTCGGCCGTTCTTTCGGCCGGCAGGCTGCGGTAGCTGTCGGGGGTAACGGCAATGAAGCGGCTTGCACGGGAAGCCAGCATGGTGATCGACTCGACAAAGTCCTTGTCTCCCAGCATGCCCATGACCAGCGTGATCTTTCTGCCGGCCATAACCTCGTCGAGGACACGGCAGAGGGCCTGAGCACCGTCGATGTTGTGGGCGCCGTCGATGATGCAGAGGGGATCTTCGCGCAGCACTTCGCAGCGGCCGACAAAACGGGTGTCGCGGATGGCGTCGCGGATGACCTCGTAGGGCAATACGGCGCCGGCCTTTTCCAGTTCTTCACAGACGGCCAGTACGGTCAGTGCGTTATAGATCTGGTGGCGGCCGATCAGCGGTACATGGTAGCTTCTGCCCTTATAGGTGAAGTCGGAACCGGTGCCGCCGATCTGCCCGATCTGCAGACTTGTCAGGTCGGGAATATTGGGCTGTACGCCGGTCTCGGCGCAATGGGCCAGAATGGCGGCTCTGGCCTCTTCGGGCAGGTCGCAGTAGAGAGCGGCACGGCTGCCCGGCTTGATGATGCCGGCCTTGTTGGAGGCAATGGCCTCCAGCGTATCGCCCAGGATCTGGACATGGTCGAAGGAAATGCTGGTCAGCACGGCAACGACCGGTGCGGGGATGACGTTGGTCTTGTCGTTTCTGCCGCCGATACCGGCTTCCAGAACGACGTAATCGCAGCCCTGCTGTGCATACCAATAGAGGGCAATGACCGTGACGGTTTCAAACTCGGTGCATTCGGCGATCTCCTGCTTGACCTGTGCAAAGGCAGGCTGCAGCTCGGTCACAGCCCGGGCCAGCTCGTCCTTGGGGATGAGCTGACCGTTGAGCTGGATGCGTTCGCGGAAATCGACGACATAGGGCGACACAAACAGGCCGGTTTTATAGCCTGCTCTGGTCAGGATATTGGCGGTCATGGTGGCGGTACTGCCCTTGCCGTTGGTACCGGCCACATGAACAAACTTCAGCTTGTGATGGGGATTACCGATGATCTCTAGGATGCGCTCCATGCGTGCAAATCCATCGCGGGCGCCGACGCGGGTGGCTCCATGGATAAAGCCCAACGCCTCATCATAGGTCATCATCTGATATTACCGATGGAAACTTCCAGCTTGCTGAGGTGCTCCTTGAGGCTCTCGAGCTTTGTGCGCTCGGCGTTGACAACAGCCTCGGGGGCCTTGGATACAAAGCCGGGGTTGTTCAGCTTGCCTTCGATGCGGGCGATCTGACCCAGGACATTGTCCTTTTCCTTGTTGAGGCGGGCCAGTTCCTTCTCCAGGTCGACCAGGTCGCTCATGGGCATATAGAGCTGGGCGGTGGAGGTGACGACCGAAACCATCGATGCGGCGTCGGCAGGCGCCTCGGCCTGAACCTTGACCTCGCCGGCCGAAGCCAGCTTCTTGAAGAAGAACTCGGCAGCGCCGAACATCTCGGCATGCTGGGTGGCAATGATCAGCTCGGCCTTCTTCGAGGGCGGTACATTCATCTCTGCGCGGCGGTTACGGATGGCGCGGATGGCTTCCATGATCTGCTCCATCTGACGGGCCTCTTCCTCGAAGATCAGGCTCTCGTCGACCTTGGGCCACTCGGAGACCATGATGGAAGCGCCGTTGTGGGGCAGTGCCTGCCAGACCGACTCGGTGATGAAGGGCATGAAAGGATGCAGCAGCTGCATGGTGCCCGACAGGACATGGATGAGGACGCGCTGGGCGTTCTCGTTGGCCTTGACATTTTCCTTGTCGTTCAGGCGGATCTTGGACAGCTCGATGAACCAGTCGCAGAAGTTGTCCCAGATGAAGCTGTAGAGCTTGTCGGCAGCGATGCCCAGCTCGTACTTATCGATGTTTTCGGTGACTTCCTTGACCAGCTGGTTGTAGCGGGTCAGGATCCACTTATCCTCGATGGTCAGCTCGTCGGGCAGCTTGTTCTCCTCGACCGAGAGGTTCATCAGGACGAAGCGGGAAGCATTCCAGATCTTATTGGCAAAGTTGCGGTTGGCCTCGACGCGCTCGGTGTAGAAGCGGGCGTCGTTGCCGGGGCCGATGCCGGTGACCAGTGTGAAGCGCAGAGCGTCGGCGCCATACTGGTTGATGATCTCCAGAGGATCGACGCCGTTGCCCAGCGACTTTGACATCTTGCGGCCCTGGTTGTCGCGGATGATACCGTGGATAAAGACATCCGAGAAGGGCTTGGCCTTCATGTTCTCCATGCCGGAGAAGATCATACGGGCAACCCAGAAGAAGATGATGTCATAGCCGGTGCAAAGCACGCTGGTGGGGTAGAAATACTTGAGTTCTTCGGTCTGCTCGGGCCAGCCCAGGGTGGAGAAGGGCCACATGCCGGAACTGAACCAGGTGT
>JAFQKM010000096.1 GCA_017396925.1 Clostridia bacterium | reverse complement strand
GCCGGCGCCATCTTCTCGGGCGTCTATTTCGGCGACCGCGGCTCGCCGGTCTCGTCGGCAGCCACCGTCGTTGCAGCGCTGACCGAAACCGATATGTACGGCAATGTCAAGCTGATGCACAAAACGGCAGCCCTGCCCTTTGCGCTGACCACCCTGATCTATGCCGTCCTCTCGTGGTTCCATCCCATTCAGACCATCGATCCGGCCATGCTGCAGGCCATCGAGACCGACTTTATCCTGTCTCACAGCCTGCTGATCCCCTTTATCATCATGCTGGTGCTGCCCCTGCTGCGCGTGCCCATCTGGGTCAGCTGCTCGCTGTCGATCGCCGCAGCCGGCGCCATTTCGGTCTTTGTTCAGGGTATGCCTCTTTCGGAGGTCATCCACGCCTGCATCTTCGGCTACCAGCCCACCTCGGGTGCGCTGGGCGACCTGCTGAGCGGCGGCGGCGCCGCCTCCATGCTGGAGGTCGTTGTCATCCTCATCATTTCCTGCACCTATTCGAAGATCTTCGAAGGCACCGGCATGCTGGAGGATATTTCGGTGATTTTTGATAAATCGGTGCAGAAGGTCGGCCTTTTCGGCACCTCGCTCTGGCTGAGCATCGCCACGGTGGCCATCTTCTGCAATCAGACCATCGGCTCGATCGTCACCATCACCCTGCTGCGTGAAACCTACCGCAAGCACGGCGCGACCAACCGCGAGATGGCCATGGATATGCAGAACTCGGTCATTCTGATCGGCGGCATGGTGCCCTGGTCGATCGCCTGCACGGTTCCGCTGGGCTTTATGGGCGCCGATCCCTCGGCTGTCCCCTATGCCTTCTTCTTCTGGCTGGTGCCCATCTGTTACGCGCTGACCAAAAAGAAGTTCGATTTCAGCAAATAAAAACGAAAGCTTACGCCCCGGAAGCAGTTCCGGGGCATTTTTTATGCCCGTTTATACCGGCAGGCCGCTCTGGTCGGCCGACTGCAGATAGATCCACAGGGCCCAGTATTTATAGTGCTTGCCCACGATATGGGTATGGTCGAAGGTATAATCGATGTCCAGATGGCCGTTGGTGTCGTCGAAGACGGGGTTGATATCCAGCCAGCCGGTCTCCTGCCGCAGGGAAATATCATGGATGACGGCATTGAGGGCGTTGATGGTATTGTTGTTGAAGGTGGGGTCCTTGTCCGAGCGACCCTGGGTGACGTGCATATTGGCCTGCAGCCAGAGGCGTGCCTGGGGCTGCAGCTCCTTAACGCGGGCGGTCACTTCCTCATACTTCTTCTCGATGCTGCTCAGGCTGTAGCCCAGCTCGTTGATGCCCAGCATAAGGTAGATGCGGTCGTATTTCTTATTCTGCAGCAGGGCCTCCAGCGTGGTCTTTTGGCCGTCCTGCCGCAGATCGACCTCGCTCTTGAAGGCGTCAAAGACGCTCATGCCGGTCAGCGCAAAAAAGTCGGCCCCGGTCAGGCTGCTGAACTGTGCCATGCCCACCGTGCGCGAGTCGCCGATAAAGAGGGTATTGCCGAACCACTGCTGCATAGCCGCCTCGGTCTCGGGTACGGCATAGCGCTCGACCAGTGTTTCATAGGGCAGAAAGAGGGTGCCGTCTTCACAGCGGACAGGCGGCACAAAGTCGGCGGCCGCATCGGCCACCAGTTCGGCTGCCTCATCGAAGGCGGCGGCAAAGGGGGGCAGGATGGCCTCCATTTTCTTTGCTGCCTCCTCGGGATCAAGGGTCTTTTCCCCGATTTCCTCCAAGGCCGGATCGGGGGTCTCCGGTTCCTCGGGCCGGTCGGAAATGCCGCAGGCCGCAAGGCTTATGATCAAAGCCGCAAGGGCTGTATAATACAGAAACTTCTTCATTTCGTCGGTTTGACTCTCCTGGTTTTCTCTGAAACCGTATATTTTTAAAGAAAATATCTGTAAAGTATTTTATCTTTACAGCGCTGTTGTATCCTTATTTTTCTTTCTTTTTCTCGTTTTGCAAGTGATAAAAAATATTATTCTTCCCGATCGACATAAGGCATCGAGTTCTGCAGGATGGCCCGGAAGTTGTCGACGAAGAAATTGTAGTTGTCGGGGTCCTCTGTGCGCGACACAAAGAAGGACCGGCGGGTCAGATCGTCGGACAGATAGGGGCTGAGCAGGTCGACCTTGACATGGTCGAGGGGGTGAACCTCATACTCGTCGGCGCCGAAGGTAACGATCATCAGCGCATAGGGAATGGCACAGTCGGTGAAGTAGAGACTGATGGGCGGCACAGGATCATCGGCGGCCTGCCTCTTCTTCATCACCCGCAGATCCTCGATGAGCTTTTTGCGGGTGCGGGCGATCATGGTCATGCCGTCCTTCATGTTGCCGTGCTCATCGGCCTTATAGCCCTGACGGAGCTTGAAGGTGCCGGCGTCGGTTTCGCCGACGCTGCCGGCCCGGGGCAGAACGACCTCAAACTTGGTGCCGCTTTCCAGGCAGGTCTCGAAGATATTTCGCTTGTAGTCGACCTTGGTGATGTCTTCATGGCCGTCGATCAGGCCGATGGCCGTGATATTGAGCATCTGCACCTTGACGGCGCCGCGCAGACGATCGGCGATCAGGTTTTCCTTTTCCTTCTCCAGCACGCGGCGGCCCAGCATACGGATGTTGCGCGGATGAGCTTCGGCCGGAACCGGCGCGCCGTGCTCCCCTCCCCTGCCCTTCTGCAGGATGCCGGCCAGCAGAGCGTCGCCGCCCGGACGCAGCATCCCCTCTTCCATCGAGAGGACGACCTCGGCGAAGAGCATCGCCAGTGCCTCGGCGCTCTCCTGCGCCTCTCTGCCGGGCATACTCAGCAGATCGAGCCACACACGCAGGCGGCTCTCGGCAAAGGCAGGCTCTGCGGACTCGGGACGCTTTTCGTAAAAATCGCGGCGAAGCTCGAGCCGCAGCTTCTCAAACAGGTCGCTGCCGCCATAAGACGCCGTCAATGCAGCCGCCACGGGCGCAGGATCTCCCTCGATGGCCAGCGCCGAAGGGAGGGTGGCCTTTTTCCAGCCGCTGGCGTTGGTCTTCTTTTTGGTAAAGAGCACCTTGCTGCTGTTGCGGGCCTCGTAGGCGTTGGAAAAGACCCCTTCCGGGTCATGCACAAAAAAGTGCTTTGCCAGATCCTGATTGGTTCTGGGCGAACGCGCGCCCACCGCCGAGATCAGCCATTCCACCATGCTTTTTTCCGCTGCCATCCTTTTCCTTTCCCCCTCTTTTTCGAGCTTTCTTTCATTATACACGCAATGGGCCGAATAGGCTATTGGAAATCCGCACGAAACGGCATTTTTTTCGAACGCACTTTGGATCATTTTTTACGAAAGCCTTTTGACTTTTATACGATTCTCCCTCGTCCAAACGGCAAAACCCCAGTAAACAGCGGCTTTTGCCCAATCTGAAATTTACGAAAAAAGAAAAAAGGTCACGCATCGACTTCCGAAAACCGTACTTGGTATCTTCTGATCAAGGAAAGAGAGAAGAACAGATTTCGGAAAGGAGCGACCATCATGACATCGGCAAAGACAATCATTCGCACAGACAAGCAGACCGACCTGCATTTGGCTCTGGCCCACGTGGTCATCGACTGCGATGCACAGCCCAAACCCTCGGGCCGATATCATTCGGTCCGCGCCTCGGCCCCCGCCCGCAAGGCACAGGCTGCCGCTCCCGCCCGCTGGCCCATGCTGGCCGCCTGCTCGACCCTGCTGACACTGGCCACCGCCGTTGCCCAGATGATTTAAACGGCATCATCCCCGGTTTGTCCATACACACGCCAAAAGACCTCCTACTTTTGCGGTTAGATAAAAAAGCAGGCCCCTGTTTCAGCCGAAACAGGGGCCTGTCTTTGTCTGTCCTGAAAGGTTTACGGGACGATGCAGTAGATCTCGGGTTCCTTTTCCCACTCGGCAATGCCTTCGTCCATCTTGCGCAGCATCTTGTCCTTCTGTTCGGGCAGATGGCCGCGAACGCGGAACTCGATAAAGTCGTGCATGCCGTCGTAATCACAGCCGGGAAGATCGAGCAGCTCGAGCAGACGGCGCTCTTCACGCATGGTCTCGACCTCGTCGGCCACCACAAAGGTGCCCTTTTCCACATCGCTCCACATGGGGGCGCGGCGATGGGCAAAGAGGGAGAAATTGACGATGGCCACGGGGGGACACGCATTAAGGAAGGCGGCCAGCGCCTCGGCATTCTCGATGCAGCGGCCCTTGCCGGCAATACCGGTCATGATATGGGCGCCGTAGCACATACCGATGCGGTGGATGCGGCCGATGGCTTCCTTGGCCTGGGGAATGGTGTGATCCTTGCACATGGTGTGCAGGATATCCTCCAGGCCGCTCTCGATGCCCAGATAGAGGCGGCGGACGCCGTGATCATAAAGCTCCTGCAGCTGTTCGTCGGTACGCTCGAGGATATCGGTGACCGTCGAGTCCATGCGGATCTCGGGCTTGTTGGGCAGATATTTCTCGATCATCTGCAGAATGGTCATCATGCGCTCGTGGGGCAGATGCATGGCATTGCCATCGCCCAGATAGACCACCTTGGGTGCGGCGTTCAGCGCGTGGACGCGCTGCAGCTCGGCCTCGATCTGCTCCAGCGGCAGCTCACGGTATTGCAGATGCTTGAAGAGCATGCAGAACCGGCAGGCATTGTAGCTGCAGCCGACGGCAACCGGCAGCATATAGGATGCTCGTTCCATGGGACCGCGGCAGATACGGCCTTCATATTCCATAAATCTACCTCCTTTAGGGCTTGGGGATCTTTATTGGTTTATTCTTTCTTATTCTGATTCATGAAGAAGATGAGCAGGCCGCCCAGAATGACGACGATACCCACCAGCTGGCGCAGGCTCAGGGCCTCGTGCAGGATGAAATAGGCCAGAATGCAGGTGCCCACCGACTCGCCCAGGATACTCATGGTGATAAAGGTGGCCGGCAGCCACTTGAGCAGGACATTGAAGAGAAACTGGCCGCAGATGGTTGCCAGGAAGGCGATGCCCAGGAAGGCCAGCCATGTATTCTGATCATAGCCGGTGAAGGATGCACCGGTGGCCATCGAGTAGAGGGCCAGGAAGAAGGCGCTCGACAGGAAGCCGGCGATCGAATAGGGCACAACGGGCAGCTCGGAACGAACCTTCTGACCGATGAGGAAATAGCCGCTGATGACGCCGGCCGCCGCAAAGGCCATAATATCGCCCAGCAGGGCCAGACCGCTGATGCGGAAGTCGCCCCAGCCGATGATCATGGCGCCGCCGATGGCAATGGCGCAGCCCATAAGGGCGGTCTTGCTGTAGCGTTCCTTAAAGAACAGATAACCCCATACGATCGAAAACAGAGGCTGCAGGGTGACCAGTACGGTCGAGCTGGCAACCGAGGTATAGCGCAGCGATTCAAACCACAGCACATAGTGCACGGCCAGCAGGAAGCCGGCGGCAAGGATCTGCATGGCCTGCTTTCTGGTGATGCCCAGCAGGGCTTCGCGGTTCTGCCTGCTGAATACCAGGGCGGGCAGCAGCATAATGGCGGTGAAGAGCAGGCGGTAGAAGGCCGTAATGCTCGAGGGGGCGCTGGACAGCTTGACAAAGATGGCCGAGCTGGACAGGCAGAAGACGCCAAAAAAGAGCGTCAGATACATCATGGGTTTGGATTTCATCATTTGAAACCTTCTCTTTCTTTCCGTATTTCCATATATATTATCATTATAATGGTGCACGGCACAGAAGTAAAGCAAAAGCGGCCGATTCGATGGAAATCAGCCGCTTTATCGGAAAAAATCTTCTCCGCGTCCGTTGTTTTTACTTCAGGATCCTGCCGGGGTATGCGGCCACAAAGGCGTCGTAGTGTTCGCGCAGGAAGGGATCGAGGTATTCCACAGCCTGTGCGGCAATGGCTTCGGGGATGCCGAAATAGG
>JAFQKM010000016.1 GCA_017396925.1 Clostridia bacterium | reverse complement strand
CGCAGCCCCAAGAGAGGAGCGTTGTGGGAATGCAAGGGGGGATTCGCAACACTTCCCCACAAAAACCCTGTTTTTGCGTGGCCCCCACGTGATTGTATAGATTTTTGGCAAATGAATTGCCTGAAAATCGGCGCCGGATTGCCGGCGCGGCCCAGAAGGGCCGTTTTCGCTCTGTTTTATGTTCCCTCGGAGAGCGGAAGGGGGCATTCGGGGGAAACGCGGTTTCCGCCCGAAAGATCGCATGGGCGGAGCCCCTATCGTTCCGCAGAACGATTTGCGATCTTTGGGGTTCGGGCGCAGCGCCGAAGAATCCTGTCTGCACATACGGCGGCTTCCGCATGAGATCCTTCGACTCTATGCTTCGCATTCCGCTCAGACGGTGTTTTTCCCGGCGCATGTCCGGGAAAAAACAAATTCTTTAAAGCAAAAGCTGGGGAGGGGGCATATCTGCCCTACACCCTTTATCCCATTCAAACGAGGTGAAACCGATCGATGTTCCGCAGCTTACATATGAAACTGGTCCTGATCATGGTTCTGATCATGATCTCGGTCATGGCCGTCGTCGGCACCTTCCTGGTCAACTCGGTCACGACCTATAATATCGATACCTTCCTCTCGCAGATGACCATGGTCTTTACACCCGAGTTCATCTCCAAGCTGGAGGATATCGAGGCCGGCGCCGAACAGCCGGCCGAAGAGCTCAGCGCCGTCATGTCGGCCTATGCCGGTGCGCTGGGTATCGACGAATCCCGCAGCTTCTATATTCTGGACGCCCGCAGCGGCGAATATCTCGACGGCTCGGACGACTCGCTGGCCCAGAGCCTGACCCTTACGCCCAATATGCTCACCGCCATGCGCGGCGAGGTGGGCGAGGATATCCAGCGTCTCAGCGCCTATTTTGATGTGGCGGTGCCGGTGGGCGTCGGTGGCGGCGGCGGTTATATTGTCGGCGTCATGGACACCAAGCAGGAGCTCAGCGACCTCAGCTGGAATCTGGTCACCATTCTGATCCGCGCCATGCTCTTCGGCGTTCTGGTTGCCGTTCTGCTCAGCTTCTTCCTGGCCAAAACCATCACCACCCCCATCGAGCGTCTGACCGATCAGGCCACCAGCATCGCCGAGGGTGATTTCGGCGAACCGGCCGAGGTCTATGCCCGCGACGAGATCGGCATTCTGACCCAGACCTTCAACGAGATGGCCGGCATCCTGCAGGACAACCTGCACACCATTGAAGACGAGCGAAGCAAGCTCAATACCCTCTTTACCCACATGGCCGACGGCGTTGTTGCCTTCGACAAGACCGGACGCATCATGCACCACAACCCCGAAGCGGCCAAAATGCTGGGTATCACCTTTACCGAAAACACGACCTACAGCGAGGTCTTTCCCGACCTCGTCGTCCATGAAAGCGACATGGCCGACGACGGCAAATATATCGAGATCGACTATGTCATCCGCGGCCGCATCCTGAAGATCTTCTTTGCCCCTCTGCGCGGCACAGGTACGGTCAGCGGCGGCATCATGGCCGTTCTCCACGACATCACCCAGCAGAAGCGTCTGGACGACGCCCGCAAGGAGTTTGTCGCCAATGTTTCCCACGAGCTGCGTACCCCCCTCACCAATATTCAGGGTTATACCGAGACCCTCATCGATGCCTATGACGACATCGATGTCGAGACCCGCAGCCATTTCCTGAATGTCATTCACAGCGAGGCCGACCGTATGACCCGTCTGGTCAAGGATCTGCTGACCCTGACCAAGCTGGACTACGACCGCATGGAGGCCTCCGATACGCCCGTTGATCTGCGCGACATTGCCGAGCGTGTGGCGGCTTCCATGGACATCGAGGCCCGTAAGCAGGGCGTCGAGATCCACCGTGATCTGCCGGCCGATATGCCGCTGGTCAGCGGCGAGCGCGACCGTCTGCAGCAGGTGGTTATGAACATCGTTTCCAACGCCGTCAAGTATAACCAGCGCGGCGGCCGCGTCGATATTACGGGCGGCTGCGAAGGCGGCATGGTTCGCCTGACCGTGGCCGATACCGGCCTGGGCATCCCCGAAGCCGATCT
>JAFQKM010000095.1 GCA_017396925.1 Clostridia bacterium | reverse complement strand
ATGGCGGTCAGCCAGGCCGACACGAAGCTGTGGCGCTCGTAGACCTTATGGGCGATCTCCATGCCTGCATCGGTCAGCTCGATCCAGCCCTCCTTGTCGACCGTGATATAGCCGTTGGTCTTAAGCAGATTGACGGCACGGCTGACGCTGGGCTTGGTGAAGTCGAGATGGCGCACGATATCGATCGAACGGATCTGCCCCTTTTCCTGCTTGAGGACGAGAATGGCTTCCAGATAGTTTTCAGCGGATTCCTGGATCTTCAATATGTCACCTCCTGTTGCCTTGCGGCTTTTGTTAGCCTGTATAATTTTCCTGTTCTCGTATTATACCATAGGCGCATAGCGCCGTAATGGTATAATGGCATTTATTCAATCTGTATAATATCTGCTTATGCAGATATTATACCATGCTTCCATAGATTAAACAAGGGTCATACATAAAATACATAGACCGTCATCGATTGATCAGACAACAGAATAAAACGGCATGTATGGATCGTTTTGCCGCCCGATCGATACATGCCGCTTACGATATGACCTTACAGGAAACTGTAGCCTGTGGTGGTGTGTCCGTCCCGATAAAGAAGAAAGAAAAACGAAACGGATGGACACCGGAGAGCTTGCCGCCTCTCCGTTGGCACTGCAGGTCCCGCCCGGTCACTTGTTCGGAAATTAAAAAATATACATTTTGACGTTAAACAGTTTTTTGGTTAAAGTTCAATAGAACTCTGCATCTCTGCCGTCATCTTTTCTATATTATAACCAAATGAAAAGTGATACACAAGAAGTTTCTTCCAAAAAACTATACGATTTTTCTTGTGCAGTTTCACATAAATCTGCATTTTTGCATATATTTCGAAACCCAAACTAAAAAGACCACTCCAAAGAGTGGTCTTTTCTGCTTACAGGCCGAGGGCCTTTCGGTATTCTTCAGCGCTTCGGATCTTGCCGACGGCCGAGAAGGACATTCTGTCCATATCGAAAATCTGCTTGGCCATATCGAGGACGCTCTCGCAGGTGACGGCGTCGAAGCCGGCCGAGACCTCGTCTTCGGTGATGGCGCGGCCATAGGTCATCTCGTTGCGGGCGATGGTGCTCATGCGCGACGAAGTGCTCTCGAGGCTCATGAGAACGCTCGACTTGAGCTGGGTGACCGTGCGCTCCAGTTCCTCCTGTGTGATGCCCTGCTCGAGGATCTCGCGGATGACCTGCAGGATCAGCTCGATGGCCTTGAGCTCGGTCTCGCGGGAGGTGCCGACATAGATGCCGCAGACGCCGGTCCGGATATAGGCGGTGCAGAAACTGTAGACGGTATAGCACAGGCCGTTCTGCTCGCGGACACGCTGGAACAGGCGGGACGACATGCCGCCGCCCAGAATGGCGTTGAGGACCTGCATATCATAGCGGCGCTCGTGGCCGACCGGCAGGCCGGGGAAGGCGATCTCCAGATGGTTCTGCTCGATGTCCTTCTGCTTGAGGGTGAAGCAGGTCTGGTATTCGGTCTCTTCGATGCGGGGCGCGGCCTTGCGCTCCATTTTGGAAAAGACCTCGATCAGCTGCTGCAGATCCTGATCGGTATAGCTGCCGCAGAGGGAGATGATGGTGTTTTCGGGGGTGTAGTTCTGCTCGACATAGGCCTTGAGGGTGGAACCCCTGATGCCGGCCAGGCTTTCCTTGGTGCCCAGAATGGGACGGCCCAGCTTATAGCCGCTGTAGATGGCCGAAAACAGCTCTTCGTTGACCAGATCGTCGGGGGTATCCTCGTACATATCGATCTCTTCACAGATGACGCCGCGCTCCAGCTCGGCAGCCTCGTCGTCGAACTTCGAGTTGAAGTACATATCACACAGCAGCTCGGCGGCACGGGGCAGGTATTCGCCCAGTGTGCGGCAGTAATAGCAGGTCTGTTCCTTGGTGGTGAAGGCATTGACCTGACCGCCGACGGCGTCGAAATCGGCCGCCAGCTGGGCAGCGGTGCGGGTCTCGGTGCCCTTGAACATCATATGCTCGATGAAGTGGGAAATGCCGCACAGCGCTTCGGGCTCGTGACGGGAGCCGCTCTCGACCCACAGGCCCAGTGCGCAGGAGCGCAGATGCTCCAGGCGCTCATGTACGATGCGAACGCCGTTGTCCAGCGTGATTTTTTCTACCATAATATATCCTTTCTTTGATAAAACAAGACGAATAAAGGATGTATTTTCGCAGCAGCTCGACTGTAGGGGACGCAGACCACTGCGTCCCGCGGGCCGATGTGGTCATCGGCCCCTACAAAGGCAACTGCAAATATTAAAGAAAAGGGCGAGCGCATATACGCTCGCCCTTGAGTATTTCCGGATTCTGGGGAAATTATTCGCCCTTCTCGGCGATCTCCTTCAGAGCGTCCTTGCGGGACAGGTTGATTCTGCCCTTTTCGTCGATCTCGATGACCTTGACCCATGTCTCGTCGCCGATGTTCAGAACGTCTTCGACCTTGCCGACACGTCTGTCTTCCAGCTTGGAGATGTGGATCAGACCTTCCTTGCCGGGTGCGAACTCGACAAAGGCACCGAAGGTCATGATGCGTGTGACCTTACCGTAGAACAGATCGCCGATCTCGGGATCCTTGGCAATGGCCTCGATCATCTTCTTGGCGCGCTCGGCATCGGCAGAGTTGATGGCTGCGATGCAGACCGAACCGTCGTCCTCGATGTCGATCTTGGTGTTGGTCTCGCCGGTGATCTTCTGGATGACCGAACCGCCCTTACCGATGACCTCGCGGATCTTGTCGGGATCGATGCTCATGCGCAGCATCTTGGGCGCAAACTCGCTCAGCTCGGCTCTGGGCTCGGCAATGGCCTTCAGCATGATCTCGTCCAGGATCTCCTTGCGGGCATTGCGGGTCTTCTCAAAGGCCTCGGCAATGATCTGCAGGGTCAGACCGTCGTTCTTGATGTCGACCTGGATGGATGTGATACCCTTGTAGGTACCGGCAACCTTAAAGTCCATGTCGCCGAAGAAGTCTTCGATGCCCTGGATATCGGTGAAGGTGATGTGGCGATCGCCCTCGGTGACCAGACCGCAGGAGATGCCGGCTACGGGAGCCTTGATGGGAACACCGGCGTCCATCAGAGCCAGTGTGGAACCGCAGACAGAACCCTGAGATGTGGAACCGTTGGAGGAAACGACCTCAGAGACAACGCGGATGGCATAGGGGAACTCCTCGACGGAGGGAAGTACGGGGATCAGAGACTTTTCAGCCAGTGCGCCGTGGCCGATCTCGCGGCGGCCGGGGCTGCGGACGGGCTTGGCTTCGCCGACCGAGTAGCCGGGGAAGTTGTAGTGGTGCATATAGCGCTTTTCGGTCTCTTCAAATGTGGTATCCAGCTCCTGAGCGTCACGCAGTGTGCCCAGTGTAGCGATGGACAGGACCTGTGTCTGGCCTCTGGTGAACAGACCGGAGCCATGGACACGGGGAATAACGCCGACTTCGGCAGCCAGGGGGCGGACCGAAACCAGATCACGGCCGTCGACGCGCTTGTTCTCGTCGAGGATCAGGCGGCGTACGACATACTTCTGCAGCTTGTACATGCACTCGCCCAGCAGAGCCTCGCTGTCGGGATACTCTTCGGCGAAGTGCTCCATGACGTCGGCCTGGATCTCGGCGATACGGGCGTCACGGACGGTCTTGTCGTCGGTGTCGACGGCTTCCTTGACACGCATCATAGCGTAGCCCTTGACAGCCTCGAACATCTCTTCGGGCAGCTGCATGGAGGGATATGTTGCCTTCTCGAGGCCGCATTCCTTCTGGATTTCGGCAACCCAGGAAACCAGGCGCTTGATCTCTTCGTGGCCCTTGGCGATGGCGGTCAGCATCATGTCGTCGGGGAACTGGTCGGCACCGGCCTCGATCATAACGACCTTCTCGGCAGAGCCGGCGACGGTCAGGGTCAGGATGCTTTCCTTACGCTGCTCGCTGTTGGGGCAGATGATGTATTCGCCGTTGGCATAGCCCATCTGCAGGCCGACGATGGGGCCGTTCCAGGGAATATCCGAAATGGACAGGGCGACCGATGTGCCGATCATAGCGGCGACTTCGGGGGAATGATCGTGGTTGACCGACAGGACTGTGCACATGATGGTGACATCGTTGCGCATGTCGGAGGGGAAGAAGGGACGGATCTGTCTGTCGATCATACGGGAAGCCAGTGTGGCCTTCTCGCTTGCGCGGCCCTCGCGGCGCATGAAGGAGCCGGGGATGCGGCCGACAGCGTACAGACGCTCTTCGTAGTCAACGCCCAGAGGGAAGAAATCGATGCCGTCTCTGGGAGCCTTCGCCATTGTGGCTGTGCACAGAACGGTTGTGTCGCCGAAATAGACCAGGGCAGCGCCGTTGGCCAGGCCGGCAACCTTGCCGATCTCGACCTTCAGGGTACGGCCGGCCAGCTCGGTCTCGAACACTCTGTGCTTGGGGAATGTTGCATGTGTAACCATTGTTGTCCACCTTTCTTAGTGTGATTTGTATGGACCCGGTTTTAGCACTTGAACAAAGCCGGGAGCCTGTCCTGCCCATGTTCAACTGCTAAAGCCCAAGTCCAGAGGCTTATATTACCAGGCAAAAATCAGTTGATCTCTGCCATTTGTTGCTTGAAATGTTTGGGGCCCCCGGAAAATCATAGATTTTCTGCTATACGGCCCTTCTGGGCCGCGCCGACAGTTCGGCGCCGATTTCGGAAGGCTTTGCCGACCGAAATCTATGAAATCAGATGGGGCCCCCGGAAAATCATAGATTTTCTGGGGATAAAGCTCGAGGGGATAGCGTGCTATCCCCTCGTTAAAGACATAATTACTTACGCAGGCCGAGCTTAGCGATGATAGCGCGGTAACGCTCGATGTCGTTGTTCTGCAGGTAAACCAGCAGCTTGCGGCGCTTACCGACCATCTTCAGAAGGCCTCTTCTGGAGTGGTTGTCCTTCTTGTGAACCTTCAGATGCTCGTTCAGCTCGTTGATGCGGGCTGTCAGAATAGCGATCTGAACTTCGGGAGAACCTGTGTCGGTCTCGTGCATACGGTTGTTAGCGATAACTTCTGTCTTGACTTCCTTGAGAATCATTGTGATTACCTCCAAATATTTTATATATCCGCAAAGCTGAGTGAAAGGCAAGGTAAACGCTGCGGTCAGACGCAGTAAATATCCTTTGACTAAGCTGAGGGACACCTGATATAGAATACCATAACCGCCCTTTCCTGTCAATATCGCAGGGTTTGCAATTTTGGCACGCGCAAGGGGCGTTTTTTGTGGAATTTGATAGGGATGGGGCTTACTTGACGATGTCGACTTCGCCGGCCAGATTGCGGGCAAACATGGCTCTTACCTCATCTCTGTCCTTGCAGTTGCCCAGCGCCCCTTCCCCACGAAATGCGTCCATTTCGCGTGGACCCCTTTGAATCCAATAGATTTGCGGCGAATGAATCGCCTGCAAATCGACGCGCCATTCTGCCGGCGCGATGGGGGGCTCTTACTTGACGATGTCGACCTCGCCGGCCAGATTGCGGGCAAACATGGCACGGACTTCGTCACGATTATTTGTGTTGCCCAGCGCCCACATGAGCTTGGTGACGGCGGCTTCGGAGGTCATGTCGTAGCCCTGGATGACGCCGCTGCCGAGGGCCTTCTGGCCGACCTCGTAGACCGAGAAGTCGGAGCGCTCGTAGAGGCACTGGGAGCAGACGACAACGGGCACGCCGACCTCGGCTGCGTGCTGCAGCTTGGCGGTGAAGTCGCGGCGGATGAACTGCAGGCCGCCTGCGCCGAAGGCTTCGATGATGATGCCCTTGGCGCCGCTCTGGATCAGCATATCGATGATCATGGGGTTGGTGCCGGGGGTCAGCTTGAGCAGGAAGACCTCGGTGTCGATGTTGGTATTCAGGGTGGGCTCGCCCTCAAAGTGGGGCAGGTATTCCTCGTGGATGTGCAGGCCGGAGGAATTGATGGTGCCGACGGGAGGATAATTGACGCTCTCGAAGGCATTGAAGCCGGTGGTGCGCACCTTGACGGCACGGCAGCCCAGCATGATCTTGCGGTCGAAGGCCACAAAGATGCCCGGCTTGCCGCTCATGGCCATGGTGAAGGCCGACAGCAGGTTGAATACGCCGTCGGTCAGGGGGACGGCGATGGGCACCTGCGAGCCGGTAAAGACGACGGGGATGGGGGGATTCTGCACCATGAAGGTCATCATGGATGCGGTGTAGCCCATGGTATCGGTGCCGTGGGTGACGACGATGCCGTCGAAGCCATCAAAGCCGTCGAAGATGGCCTGGGCGATGATCTTCCATTCTTCGGGCTGGATATTGGAACTGTCGAGGGTCAGGATCTCGCGGACTTCCAGATCGAAGTCCATGCCGGCCGAGCTGACGCCCATGTTGGACAATATTTCATTGCTGCCCTGGGGAGCCAGGCCGCCTTCGGTGGGGGCCGAGGCGATGGTGCCGCCGGTGGTCAGCATCAGGATCTTTTTCTTTGCCATATTCGTGCATCTCCTTTAGTTCTGTACACACGTATTGATGCTATCAATATACCACAGGGCAAGCAGCCTTTGCAATATTCCCCCGCTCCACTTTGTGTTTTTCTGTTTGTTATTGACGGAAGCCGACGAAGCGCAGTATAATATATTTATCTGTAAATCACCCCACAACGGTACATAAATATTACGGAGGTAATCTATCATGGACATCAAAGAAAGAGCCCTGAAGGCCCACGAAGCGTGGAGAGGCAAGCTCGAGGTCCGCACAAAGTGCCCCATCGAGTCGGCCGAAGATCTGACCATCGCCTATACACCCGGCGTTGCAGAGCCCTGCCTGAAGATCAGCGAGAATAAGGACCTGCAGTATACCTACACCGGCCGCGGCAACACCGTTGCCGTTATCACCGACGGCTCGGCTGTTCTGGGTCTGGGCGACATCGGTCCCGAGGCCGGCATGCCCGTTATGGAGGGCAAGTGCGCCCTGTTCAAGGCTTTCGGCAATATCGACGCCATTCCCATCTGTGTCCGCTCCAAGGAAGTTGACGAGATCGTCCGCACCGTTGAGCTGATCGCCGGTTCCTTCGGCGGCATCAACCTGGAGGACATCGCTGCTCCCCGCTGCATCGAGATCGAGCGCCAGCTGAAGGCCAAGTGCGACTGCCCCGTCTTCCATGATGACCAGCACGGCACAGCCATCGTCACATCGGCTGCCCTGATCAACACCTGCAAGCTGACCGGCAAGAAGATGGAAGATCTGAAGATCGTCATCTCCGGCGCAGGTGCCGCTGCTCTGGCCATTGCCAAGCTGCTTCTGGCCATGAAGGCCGGCGACATCATCTGCTGCTCGAGAAAGGGCGCCCTCTATGAAGGCAACCCCAACATGAACGCCGAGCAGGCTCTGGTCGCTGCCATGACCAATAAGGAAAAGTTCACAGGCTCCCTGAAGGAAGCTCTGGTTGGCGCCGACGTTATGATCGGTGTTTCCGGCCCCAACATCCTGACCGCCGAAGACATTGCCAAGATGGCGCCCAAGGCTGCTGTCTTTGCCATGGCCAACCCCGTTCCCGAGATCCATCCCGACGAAGCCAAGAAGGGCGGCGCCTATGTTGTTGGCACCGGCCGCTCCGACTTCCCCAACCAGATCAACAACGTCCTGGCCTTCCCCGGCGTCTTCCGCGGCGCTCTGGATGTCCGCGCCTCCGACATCAACGAAGAGATGAAGATGGCTGCCGCACAGGCCATTGCCGACCTGGTTTCCGACGACGAGCTGGGCCCCGACTATATCATGCCCCCCTCCTTCAACCGTGAGGCCCATGCCAAGGTCGCCGAGGCCGTCCGCAAGGCTGCCATCGACAGCGGCGTTGCACGCATCTAAAGTTTACCGACAAAAAATCCATCAAAAAGGCACCTCTGCGGAGGTGCCTTTTCTTTTTATAACAATTTCATCTTGCTCTGCCGGAAGAAATCTATTACAATAAAGTTATAAATCATCAGGAGGCTATCACTATGGGTAAGTTTGTTATTCGCAATACCAACACAGGCGTCAAGTTCGACCTCAAGGCCACCAACGGTCAGGTCATCGCCACATCGGAAGTCTACACCACCGAAGCTGCCTGCAAAAACGGCATCGAATCGGTTATGAAGAATGCCCCCATCGCCGCTGTTGAAGATCAGACCGTCGAGGGCTACGCTGCCGAAAAGCACCCCAAGTTTGAAGTCTATACCGACAAGGCCGGCGAGTTCCGCTTCCGCCTCAAGGCCACCAACGGCCAGGTCATCGCCGTTTCCGAGGGCTACACCACCCACAAGAACTGCATGAACGGCGTCGAGTCGGTCAAGAAGAATGCCGAAGGCGCCGAGATCGTCGCCGAATAAGCTGCCGCCGCAATACGAGAGAGGACAGATATTATGAACGAGATCATGGAAAAGGTGGAAAAGGTCGTTAAGGAGATCCGGAAGGATCCCAAGATGCTGGCCAAGTTCAAGGATGAACCCGTTAAGGTCATCGAAAAGCTGCTGGGCGTTGATCTGCCCGATGCACTGGTCAAGAATGTCATCGACGGCGTTATGGATGCCATCAAGGACGACGGCAAGAAGGACGATAAGAAGGACGACAAGCTCGATCTGGGCGACGCCGTCGACCTGCTGAAGAAGATCTTCTAACATCCCCCACAGAATCAGAAAAGGCACCCTTTCGGGTGCCTTTTATTTTTAGTTCTCTTCGGTCTGTTTTACGCGATCGCCGGTGGGGTAGGCCTTGATTCTCAATACACGTCTATGGCTGTTCCCCACAAAATCTCACGATTTTGCAGGGGGCCCATTCCATTTCATAGATTTGCGGCAAATGAATTGCCCGCAAATCGGCGCCGCCATTCTGGCCGGCGGCGTAAAGTCAGCCACCGGAAAGTTCACTTAGTTCTCTTCGTTCTGCTTTACGCGATCGCCGGTGGGGTAGGCCTTGATTCTCAATACACGGCGGTGGCTGACTTCGGTGACCTCGAAGTGATAGTCGGCAAAGACGAAGCTGTCGCCCTTGCTGGGGATGGTCTTGAGGACCTCCATGACCCAGCCGGAAACCGAACCGGCCTCGAACTGATCGTCGTAGCGGATCTCCAGCTCTTCCATCATCTCGTCGAGCACCAGGTCGCCGCTGATCGAAACGATGCCGTCGCCCTCGTGGATGACCGGCTCGATGCGCTCGTCGTGCTCGTCCCAGATGTCGCCGACCAGCTCTTCCAGTACGTCTTCCATGGTGACGATGCCGGCGGTGCCGCCAAACTCGTCGCTGATCACGGCCATATGGCACTTGTTGCGCTGCATCTGCTTGAGCAGGGTACCGACGTCCATGGTCTCGGTGACAAAGACCGGCTGCTGGATGCCCTTGTGCCAGTCCTTATGCACCAGAAAGTCCTTCTGATGCAGGATGCCGATGATATTGTCGATGGTGCCCTTGAAAACGGGCAGACGGGAGAAGCCGGTCTCGGCAAAGGCACGCTCGACGGCCTCGCGGGTGGCGTCTTCCGAAACGGCGGTGATGTCGACGCGGGGGGTGGCGATCTCCATGGCATTGTGATCGCCGAACTCGATGGCGTTCTGGATCAGCTGGCTTTCAACGTCGTCGATGCCGCCTTCACGCTCGGCCTCCGATACGATGGCCAGCAGCTCTTCGCCGTCGACCACGCGGTCTTCCTCGACGGTGACCACGCGATTCATCAGACCCTTCCACAGGGAGAAGAGCCAGTTGACCGGGGTCAGCACCACAACGCACAGGCGCAGCAGGGGGGCAACGCCCATGGCAAAGGTCTCGGGCGCCTTGTTGGCCAGACTTTTGGGGGTGATCTCACCAAAGATCAGAACCATAACGGTGGTGACGACCGTCGAGACCGTGGCGCCGCCGCTGACCAGAATGGTGGTGAACCAGACGGTGGCCAGCGAGGTCATGGCGATGTTGACGATATTGTTGCCCACCAGAATGGTGGAAAGCAGCTTATCGTAGTCCTGCGACATTTCCAGGGCCAGCGCCGCTTTCTTGTTGCCTTCTTCGGCCATGACCTTCAGGCGGCTTTTGGACAGACCCGAAAAGGCCGTCTCGGACGCCGAGAAAAATGCCGACATGGCCAGCAGGGCGAATATTGCAAATAAAGTAGATGTAGTATCCATAATAGTAAGTAGTTTATCCTCCGTTTGTCTGTTGTGCTATTTCTTTCTTTGGTGAAAAATGCTTACTTGTTTGCACGCACAAAAAGCATGGCCCTTCTCCGCAGATCTGCGGGAGTTCCATGCTCCAAAGATGAAATATCAAGCTGTACCATACGGAAGGATGCTGTGCAACTGAAACAGTTACTGTCAGGGTCCATGGTGTTTGCTTTT
>JAFQKM010000094.1 GCA_017396925.1 Clostridia bacterium | reverse complement strand
CTGCTGCTGGAAGATGCCCGCGAAGATCTGCAGGCGGCCTTTGCACAGCTGCAGAGCTATCCTGTGCTGTCGGAGAAATACGGCGCTGCCTACAGCGCCTGCCTGGATTTTGCAAAAGATATGGAGGCGGCCATCGCACGGGACTGGAATATGGCTTATGCCTGTATTCATGCATTTTCCAATCCCAAGCTGGCTGCCGTACGCGGTTTTGAAGACAAGGCGCTTCTGGATTATTTCAAGGGGGCGAAAAACGCCTTCAGTGATGCCGTCAGCGAGCTGCGCAGCCGCATTTTCCTGCTGCGCGATGAAGAAAACGAAGAATACGACCGCCGCAATCTGCTGGCCCTGCAGGGGCTTCGCCGTGCGGTGGCACATTATACCGAACTGTATAAGCAGCTCAAACTGCGCCGCAGCCTTCTGGATTTTTCCGATCTGGAACATTATGCTCTGGCGCTGCTGCAGAATGCCGATGGCAGCCCCAGCGATCTGGCCCTTGAGGTATCCGATGGACTTCGCGAGATCCTGGTCGATGAATATCAGGATACCAATGATATTCAGGATACCATTTTCCGTTTGCTTTCGGCCCGCGTGCGCAGCAGCTTCTATGTCGGCGACGTCAAGCAGAGCATCTATCGCTTCCGTATGGCCAAGCCGGAGATCTTTATGGATAAATATCTGCATTATACCGATCTGACCGAAGGTATGCGCGGTGCACAGACACGCCTGTCGCTCAACCGCAACTTCCGCTCCCGTCGGGAGGTGCTGGAGGCCTGCAACCATGTCTTCCGCGCCTGCATGAGCCGCAGTTTCGGCGATGTCGATTACGGCGATGATCAGGCCCTGTATCCCGGTGCGCCCTATACAGGCGAAATGAAGGCCCATATGGAGATCATCGATCTGGCCGGAAGCGGGGAGAGCGACGACGAAGATTCTCCCGCCCGTACCGAGGCCGAAGCCATTTATGTGGCCAATACCATTCAGGATATGCTGGCTTCCGAAGCGGTATACGATCCCTACAGCGGCACAAGCCGCCCGGCCGAGCCGCGGGATTTTGCCATTCTGCTCAGCTCCTTTGCCAACAAATCGGGCTATTTTATTCGTGAACTGGAACGACTGGGCATTCCGGTCAGCGGCGGCAAGAAAGATTTCTGGCACAGCATGGAGATCCTGGTTATGGTTTCTTTCCTGCGCGTGCTGGACAATCGCCGTCAGGATATCCCCCTGATCGGTCTGCTGCGTTCGCCCCTCTTTTTCTTCAGCGCCGACGATCTGGCGGCCATCCGTCTGGAGAATAAGCAGGCAGCCTTCTGGGAGGCTCTGTGCAGCTATGCAGAGAAAGGTGATGCCAAGGCTGTGCGCTTCCGCGACATGGCCGAGCGTTATGCGGCCTATGTGCCCGATATGGCTGTTTCCGATCTGGTGCGGATGCTCTATAGCGAACGGTCGGTTCTGGCCGTATTCGGCGCCATGGACGGCGGGGAAGAGCGCAAGGAAAACCTGCGCCGTTTCTATGAACTGGCCCTTGGCTTTGAAGGCGGCGGACACCGCGGCCTGTTTGATTTCCTGCTTTACATCGACCGCCTGATGGAGCAGGACAGCGATCCCGGACAGGAAGAGGGAGACGGTGTGAGGGTCATGAGCATCCATAAGTCCAAGGGCCTCGAGTTTCCCTTTGTCTTTCTGCCCGACCTCAACAAGACCTTTAATTTCGATGATGCCCGCCGTTCGGTGGTCATCCACGACCGTCTGGGTATCGGTATGCGTCTGCGTGTGCCTGAGACCCATACCGAATACTGTACCCCCATGCATATGGCGATATCGGCGGTCACCCGGCGCGAACTGGCCAGCGAGGAAATGCGCAAGCTCTATGTTGCCATGACACGCGCCAAGGAAAAACTGATCCTGGTCACCAGCCTGCGTAATTATGAAAAAACCATGGACGAGATCGAAAATGATCTCCGCGGCCGCGGCATCACACCGGGCTGGCTCAGCCGCAGGAGCAATGCGTCTGCCTGGCTGCTGGCGGCCTTCCGTACGCCATGTACTGCTTTATCGACCGGAATTACCCCCATTGCTTCTATCGAGCGCCGTTATCGCCGCCGCAGGCAGGAAGAAGGGGCGCCGCGCCCGCAGGCCGATGCATCGCTTATGCGTATGCTGGAAAAAGCCGATGCTCCATATCCGTATGCTGCGGTATCGGCCCTGCCCTCCAAGCTGACGCCGCAGGGGACCCGTCGTCTGCGGGAGGAAGACGAGGCACTGCTGGCCCGACAGGAGGGGAAAAATATCGTGCTTCCCTATGGAAGAGAACAGGAAAATGGGGAAGCGCGCCGCCGCAGGCAGAGCCTGACCGCAGCCCAGCGCGGCAGTGCCGTCCATCGATTCCTGCAGAATGCCGATCTGGCAGCCTGCCGGTCCGGCGATGTCATACGGTCGGAAATCGAGCGTCTGCATCTGAGCGGCGTGCTCAATGACGCCGAAGCGGCAGCCGTTTCCCCGGATATGATTCTGGGCTTCAGCGAAAGCATATGGGGCCGCAGGCTTTGTGATCTGCCGGCCGAAAAGGTTATCCGCGAATATGAGTTTGCCGCCCTGTTTTCTCCCGATGAGCTGGAGCTGGGAGATCACGCCGAAGAACAGATCCTGATGAACGGTATCATCGACCTGCTGCTGGTGGAGGATGACGGCCTGACCGTCATCGATTTCAAGACCGACCGTATTGCACCGGGCAGCGAGCCGGAAGCGGTCGCCCGCCATCGTCTGCAGGTGGAGATCTATGCCAAAGCTGCCGAGAAGATCTTTGGTCTGCCGGTTCGTGAAAAGCTGGTATTCTTCCTGCGCACCGGCGTCGGTCAGCCGATTTAACAGAAAAATCGTATAAATCGTAATCTTTTCCGCTGTCGAATTGACAAGGGGCAGGGAAGATGATATAGTCATTTCAATCTTATTTTTAATGGTTCCGCGCTGTTTTTTGCACATAATGCACAAAAATGGCCGGAAAAGAAAGGGAAGAGGAATATGAACTATTTTGAAAGAGCGACCGCGCTTATGCCCGAGCTGGTTGAAAACCGCCGTTATTTCCATACCAATGCTGAAGTTGGTGTCCACAATCCCAAGGCACAGGCCTATGTTCTGGCCAAGCTGAAGGAATACGGCATCGACGCCAAGCCCTGCGGCGAAGGCGTAACCGCTATGATCGGCAAGGGTGAAGGCAAGACCATCCTGCTGCGCGCCGACATGGACGCACTGCCCATGCCCGAGCAGAGCGGCGAGCCCTTTGCCTGCAAGACCGGCACCGAGGCTCATACCTGCGGCCATGACTTCCATGCAGCCATGCTGCTGACCGCTGCAAAGATGCTCAAGGAAAACGAAGCCGAGCTGGAAGGCAATGTCAAGCTGATGTTCCAGACCGGTGAAGAGACCTTCGAAGGCGGCAAGAACATGATCGAGAACGGTATTCTGGAAAATCCCGTACCCGATGTTGCGCTGGCCTATCATGTATCTCCCGGTAAGATGCCCGTCGGCCTCTATATGTATAACAACAACAGCACCATGATGTTCTCGGTCGACGGTTTTAAGATCACCGTTCACGGCAAGGGCGGCCATGGCGCTTACCCCCATACATCGGTCGATCCCATCAATATTGCCATCCACATTCATCTGGCTCTGCAGGAGCTGATCGCCCGCGAGAGTGATCCCACCAAGGCATGTGTTCTGACCGTCGGTAAGTTCCAGGCCGGTTCGGCTGCCAACATCATCCCCGAGACCTGCGTTATGGAAGGCACCATCCGCAGCAACAATCCCGAAGAGCGTTCCAAGCT
>JAFQKM010000093.1 GCA_017396925.1 Clostridia bacterium | reverse complement strand
GAAGAGACCGAGATCACCATCTGCGTTGACGGCACACACAAGACGGCCGACAATCTGCTGGCCCGCAAGGCCTTTACTGTCAGCATGGCCACCGCCGATATGGCCGCTGCCTGCGACTATGTGGGCATCGTTTCGGGCAACAAAGTCCCCGACAAGTTTGCCAGAGCCGGCTTCCATGCCACCAAGAGCGCGCTGGTCGATGCCCCCGTCATCGACGAGCTGCCCATGACCCTCGAATGCCGTGTCATCAGCTACGACCGCGAATCCTGCCGTCTGATCGGCGAGATCGTCAATGTCAGCGCCGAGGAAAGCTACCTTAACGAAAAGGGCGAGGTCGACACCGCAAAGCTGCGCCCCCTGCTCTATGATCCCATGAGCCACGCCTACCGCGTCCCCGGCGAGATCGCCGCTATGGCCTTCAATGTCGGTATGTCTCTCAAGTAAAATCTGTCCAAAGCCGCTCTGTTATCCGGAGCGGCTTTTCTTTTTTGTCATTTTACGCTATACTGGAGCAAAGAACCAAAAAAGGAGGTGTATGTATGGGGTCGCTGCCCATGCTGATCTTTGATTGCTTCAAGGCCTATCTGCTCTATCTTGCCATATGGATCGCCGGTCTGCTGGTGGTCCGTCTGCTCCTTCGCCCCAACGGCGAGGTCTTCCGCAAGGCGCTGCACACCATTGCCTATACATCCTCCCTCTTTATGATGTACACCTCGGGCAGCTGGCTGGTATCTGCCCTGTGCTGCACCATTTTCGCCATCATCGTCTATCCCCTGCTGGTGGTGGGTGAACACTGGAAGGGCTACGGCGCCTTCTTTACCCAGCGCCATACCGGCGAAGTCAAGCACAGCCTGCTGCTGCTCTTTCTCTCCCATGCCGTTCTGATCACCCTCTGCTGGGGCATCTTCGATAAACCGTGGATCGTCTATACCTCGGTTCTTATGTGGGGTACCGGCGATACTGCCGCCGCTCTGATCGGCAAGAAATACGGCCGGCACCATATCCGGCTACCGCTGGCCGACCATAAGAAAACATGGGAAGGCTCCTCTGCCATGATGGCCACCGCCCTTCTGGCCGGCCTCTGTGCCCTGCGCCTGACTTCCCCCTATTCTGCCCCCATCTGCCTGCTGATGGCCCTGCTGGCCGCGCCCGTGGCCGCCTATACCGAACTGATCACCAAGAACGGCGATGATACCGTCACCGTCGCCGGTGCTGTATCTGTACTGCTGCTTATCCTGTCCTATCTGCTGTAAAGGAGGCCTTTATGCCCAACGATCGCACGACCGCCCTCTATTTCGATCTCGACGGCACCCTCATCCAGTCCCACGGTGTATGGAATATCGCCATGGCCGAAGCCCTGTGCAAGGTCGACCCTACCCTGCCTCTTTGCGAACTGGAACGCATCTGGGAGGCCCGCCGTGCCACCGGCTTCACCTTCTGCTGGCAGGATACGTGGGAAGACCGCAGCCCCCGCGGCGCCGCCTTCTGGGAGGCTATGAATCCGCGCTTTCTGCGCGTCTATGCCGAGCTGGGCATCGATGCCCATACCGCCGAAGCGGCCCTGCCCCATATCCGCGCCCACATCCTTGACCCGCAGAATTATCACCTCTATCCCGATACCCTTGCCGTACTCGAAGCCTGCAAGGCGAGAAGCATCCCCTGTGTGATGATCTCCAACAACTATCCCGAGACGGTCGAGACCTGTGCCGTACTGGGGCTGACCCCCTATTTCCGCGGCTATGCCATCTCGGGCGACATCGGCCTCGACAAACCCCACCGGGCCATCTTCGACTATGCCATGTCCCTCTGCCCCGAATGCAGCCGGCATATCATGGTGGGTGATAATATCCATGCCGACATCGGCGGCGGCAAGGCCGCCGGCATGGAAACCGTTTATGTCCACCGCGGTGAACACCCCGATGCCGACCATTGCTTCGACAGCCTGCTGCCCATTCTCGACCTGATCTGATCTCCAAAAAGATACAAAAACAGCCCGCAGCTTGATTGCATGCCGCATGTCGAAAAACCTGCGGGTTTTCCGACATGGAGCTTGGTTCCGCGCTGCGGCGCGGGTTTCACCGATTTTCTGCGGAAAATACGGCGAGTTAATGTGTTTTCCCCGGCATATGTCCGTGGAAAAACCTATTCAAAACAAAAGCTAAAAATCAAAAAACAGCCTGCAACTTGATTGCAGGCTGTTTTCTTTTTGTTCGATATTCCGTTTTGTTTTGATTTTAATCGGCAATCAGCTTGCTCTTGCGCTTCCAGCGGCCGCTGAGGAAGTAGGTGCCGCCGATCAGGAAGGGCACGAAGGAAGCCAGCTCGCCGCCGACCCACAGACCCATATAGCCATAATCCAGGATCAGGCCGAAGAGGGCCGAGAAGCCGATACGGGCCAGTACGCCGTCGAGCAGCGCAACGGCCAGATTGAGCTTGGAGTTGCCCGAGCCGTTGATGAGGGTCATCATGCAGCTGCGCAGCGCCATGGATGCAAACATCATCAGCGAGACGGGAATGAACTCGTGGCAGACCTTCAGGACCTCGGCGTCCTCGGTAAAGATACCGAAGACGGCGTCGGGGAAGAAGAATACGGCGATCGAAGCAACGGCCGCCACGGTGGCATTGATCATAAAGGTGGTACCGATGACCTTGGGCACGCGCTCGTACTTGGCTGCGCCGATGCTCTGACCGTTCATGGCGCCGCCGGCTGTCGAGAAGGCGTTGCCGAACATATTGACGATATTGCCCAGCTTGGTGCCAACACCCGATACGGCCGAAATAACAACACCGTAGGAGTTGATCCAGGCATGAACGAACATCTTGGAGAAGTTGATGGCCGCCGACTGGATGACCATGGGGATACCCAGCGAGATCAGCGGACGGAAGACATCCTTATGGATGCGGAAGCTATGGAACTTGAAGTCGAAGCCAAACTGCTCGCGCATGTTGTACAGCAGAATGATCGAGCAGATAAAGCTGACGGCCTGTCCGATAACGGTGGCCAGCGCCGCGCCCATGGCGCCCTTTTTCAGAACACCGACAAAGAGCAGGTCGAGGATCAGGTTGAGCACGGCGGCAATACCGATAAACATAAAGGGATGCTTGGAATCGCCCATGCCGCGCAGAACAGCCGAGACCATATTATAACCATAAATAAAGATCAGACCGCTGAGGCAGACCATAACATAGGAGGTTACATCGGCGACCGCCTCGGGCGGTGTATTGAGCAGATCGATGATGGTGCTGTGGAATACCATACCCAGCATCATGATGGTGATTGCACAGATCAGCAGAAAGGTGAACATGGTGCCGATCAGCTTGGTGACCTTGTCCTTTCGGCCGGCGCCGGTATACTGCGAGATGATGATCTGGCCGGCATTGGAAAAGCCCATGGCAACAAAGGTCAGCATATTGAGGATATCGCCGCCGATCGATACCGCCGAAAGGCCGACACTGCCGACATATTTGCCGACAACGACCATATCGACCATGTTATAAACGGCCTGCAGCATATTGGACAGGAACAAAGGGGTGGCAAAGGCGATCAGCCCTTTGGGAACACTGCCTGTCGTCAGGTCCCGCCCCATTCTCTTTTTGGCTTCCATAATTTTCAGCCTCCATACATTTAATTAATCACTTAATAATTATACCACCGTTGCACATGGGATTTCAACGATAAAAGGCTCCGCAGATTTTCTCTGCAGAGCCTTTATTTTTGTTAAACCTGCGCATAACAGCAGAGCACAGCGCCTTCGCCCAACAGCAGGCTGTCTTCTCTGTCGCTCTCCACCACCAGCAGCTCGCCGCCTTCCAGCATATAGCTCTCGCCATTCACCAGAATATTGGTCTCGGCGATGGGATAGAAGGCATTGATACCCGGCTCGATTTTGGCCACACCGGCGGCGATCTCCATGCGGCCGTTTACATCCTTGAGCATCAGGTTGAAGTCGAGGGCTTTGCCCACACAGTGGGTCTCGATGCCGCCCGGGAAGTTATAAGGCACACTCATGGGACCCATGACAACGGGAGCCTGTTCGGGACGGCTGACCGGATGGGTCAGCGTAAATCCACCCACCAGCGGTGT
>JAFQKM010000003.1 GCA_017396925.1 Clostridia bacterium | reverse complement strand
AATCTACCTGCGGATAAGAAAAAGCAGATTTTGGATTATCCGCTGTTCGTTTATGTATGTGATGGAACTGATTCTGAAAAACTGGATTGGTTCAGAATTATCAATATTGCTGGCGAACAGCTTACAGATCAGGAACTGCGAAATGCGGTATATGCCGGTTCTTGGGTTTCTGATGCAAAGAGATATTTTTCAAAGACCGGATGTGCTGCAGACACACTCGCCGGAGACTACTTAAAGGGTGCTTCCATTCGTCAGGAGTATCTGGAAACGGCAATTCTGTGGGCAGCAAGCGCAGAGGGAAAAACGATTGAAGCGTACATGGCACAGCACCAGAATGACCCGAGTGCAGTTATCCTCTGGAACTATTTCCGCTCTGTAATTGATTGGGTACAGGCCATCTTCCCTAAAAAACGAAAAGAAATGAAGGGGTTGCCTTGGGGCTTGCTATACAACGTACATGGCAAGCGAACAGATCTTGATCCTAAGAAGCTGGAAGTTGAAATTCAGCGCCTTATGGGTGATGAAGATGTTACAAAGAAATCCGGCATCTATGAGTATCTGTTGACGGGTGAGGAAAAGAAATTGTCCATTCGTGCTTTTGATCGCCGTGATGCACTGGCTGCGTATGAAAAGCAGGGACATAAATGCCCTATCTGCGGCGAAATATTCGAGTTCGAGCAGATGCACACAGACCATATCACACCGTGGTCTAAAGGTGGTAAAACGACACCGGAGAACTGCCAGATGCTTTGTCGTGATTGCAACTTGAAAAAAGGTGCGCAGGAATAACCTCGCTCCAATAATCTAAACTCTCTGTTAAAGATAGAAAAAGGCGATACCTGGTTGTGAAAACCAAGTATCGCCAATTTTTTGTGTCGCACTCCTGTACGGCAGCTACCCTATGTCAGTAATGTTCTCATACTGTCTTATTGGAAGCTATCCCAAAGGGTGCTTTTTTCGTGTGGTACGGGTAGTGGGACTTGAACCCACACGCCGAAGCACAGGAACCTAAATCCTGCGTGTCTGCCAATTTCACCATACCCGCATAACTGCAATTCTTTAAATAAGATACCACAAAAGGCGGGCTCCGTCAACCAAAGAAACGCCACCGGAAATCGGATTTCCGGTGGCCTGTTTTTTAGTCTTTCAGCTTGTTGAGGGCCTTTTTGTCGATCTTTTCGCCCAGATTCTGATTCTGGCCGCCCTTGCCGCGGCGCAGGACCTTGCAGTCTTCGCAGGGGAAGACTTCGGGGGAGTCGGGGTTGTTCTGCAGGCGGACACGGCAGCAGCCCTTGAGCAGGGAAACGTCGAGGACGGTGCCCTTGCCCTTGGGGGTGTCGACCAGCGAATCGGTGGTGGGCGAGGTCTTGATCAGCTCCTGATAGACCTCGTTTTCATACTTGAGGCAGCACATGAGGCGGCCGCAGGTACCCGAGATCTTGGTGGGGTTAAGGGACAGGCCCTGATCCTTGGCCATGTTGATAGAGACCGGCTGGAAGTCGTCGAGGAAGGTCGAGCAGCAGAGGGGGCAGCCGCAGATGCCCAGGCCGCCCACCATCTTGGCGGCGTCGCGAACGCCGATCTGGCGCAGCTCGATGCGGGTGCGGAAGACTGAAGCCAGATCCTTGACCAGGTCGCGGAAGTCGACGCGGCCGTCGGCGCTGAAGTAGAAGAGGATCTTGCTGTGGTCGAAGGTGTATTCAACAGCAACCAGCTTCATGGCCAGCTCGTGCTTGCGGATCTTCTGCTCGCAGACGGCAAAGGCCTCTTTTTCCAGGCGCTCGTTGGTGCGCAGAACCTCCAGGTCCTCTTCGGTGGCGATGCGGATCAGCTTTTTGAGTGGCTGGCTGATCAGGCCGTCTTCGACCTCGCGGTTGGGAATGACGGTCTCGCCGCATTCGATGCCGCGGGCGGTCTCGACGATGACGCGCTTGCCCATGGGGATCTCCTGGCCCACGGGATCAAAATAATAAATCTTGCCGACTTTTTTAAATCGGACGCCGATGATTTCTGTCATAGGGGTTATGTTCTCCTGTTGATCGTGCCGCAAAAGGCAGCCAGCTGGCTGGACAGAGCAAAAACCGAACCGTTGTTATCGGTCAGTTTATCCTTTTGCTGCTGAATATATTCGTAAACGGCAACGTAATACCGGGCATACTGCGGCTCGCGCAGGGCGGCCTCGGTCAGCTTGCGTGTGCATTCGGTATAGAAATCGCCGTATTCGCTTCGTGTGAGGGCAGAGGCTGCAAGGCAGACCTCCATGATGCGGAGGGGGGATGCGCCCAGACTGTCGACAAAATCGGCAGCCAGCTTGGCATATTTGGGCAGGCCTTTTTCCAAAAGGCGCAGGGCCTGTCCGATCGAGCCGCCGCAGTTCTGTGCCGCCTCGCGGATGGCGGCCGGGGTCGGCTTGAGATCATCCGAAGGATTGGCGCGGAGCCAGTCTTCGACAGCAGCGGGAGAGAGGGGCTCGAGGGCATAGATGCGGCAGCGGGACCGCACCGTCTGCAGCAGGGAAGAGGCATTTTCGGTCAGCAGAATAAAAACCGACGAGGTGGGCTCTTCCAGCACCTTGAGCAGGGCGTTCTGGGCATTGTCGTTCATCAGGTCGGCCCGGTTGATGATAAACACCTTAAAAGGGCTCTGGCTGGGGGCGATGAAGCTCTGGCTGCGCAGCTCGCGGATGGGATCGATCTTGATATTGCCCCCTTCGGGATTGAAGAGGATAATGTCGGGATGAGATCCGGCTTTGGCCTGCAGACAGGAAGAGCAGACGCCGCAGGGTTTGTCGCCCGGGGCTCTGCATAAAAGAGCTGCGGCAGCGTACGCCGCCGCAGTTTTCTTTCCGGAGCCATAGGGACCGTCGAAGATGACCGCCGTGCCGAGATCACCGGCCGCGGCGGCTCGCCGGATCTGTGTGTTGCCGATCAGATTAGTATTTTTCAAAACGTTCAATGGGCAGGATGAAGATGGTCGCACCGCCGACAACGACCTCGATGGGCATTGTGGGGTAGAAGCTCAGGCCGGGTTCGGCCGAGGGAGCGATCATCTGCTTGCGGCTGTGGGAATTGGCGCGAATGACCTCGAGGGCAGCTTCGACCTTATCGTCGTCGACACCCAGCAGGATGGTGACGTTGCCGGTGCGCAGGAAGCCGCCGGTGGTGGCCAGCTTGGTGATCGAGAAGCCGTTCTTCATCAGGCTGTTGATAACGATGGGAGCATCGTCGGCATTCAGGATAGCGATGATCATTTTCATAAATACGTACCTCCTTTTGTTGTACTAACATATTTATGCAGCGGTTCTTCTTTTGGATATGTT
>JAFQKM010000015.1 GCA_017396925.1 Clostridia bacterium | reverse complement strand
CCCTTTCGGGCGGCTTCTTCTGTTTTTTCTTACTTGGGCATGCCGTTCTTCATCAGCTCGAGGACATACATCAGGGTGCTCTTGACGCCCATATCCATGGCGCTCTCGTCGATGTCGAAATGTTCGTTGTGGTGCTCGGCGCCGCTGCCCACCTCGGGGTTGCGGATACCCAGCAGAGCCAGAACGCCGCCGAAGGTATTGCAGTAGTAGCTGAAGCTCTCAGATGCATACCACAGGGGGAACTCGTCGGGAGCAGCCTCTGCGCCATAGTGGCTTCGGATGACCTTCTTGGCCAGTTCGGCATGGGGAATGCTGTTGACAACAGGAGAGGATGCATCCTCGGTACGGGGGCCGAAGGTGACCGTGCAGTTGTGGATGGCGGCGACATTCTCGGCGACCTTCTTGCTCAGGGCCAGTGCCTTGCGGCCCTCTTCACGGTCGAAGAAGCGCATGGTGCCGCGGATGCGTGCCGTCTCGGGAAATACGTTGTGGACCTGGCCGCCCTGGATCGAGCCGATACCGAAGGTGACCGTCTTTTCAACGTTCAGCTGATGGACCATGGCGCCGGGCATGGCGGTGACGATGTTGGCGGCGGCATAGACGGGATTGATCGACAGGTCGGGGCGGCTGCCGTGGCCGCCCTTGCCGTGGACGGTGACGTCGATCATGGCCAGACCGGCCATGCAGGCGCCCGAGCGGATGCCGATCTTGCCGGCATCGAGGGCCGAATAGACATGGATACCCCAGCAGGTGTCGATGGGATACTTCTGCAGAGCCTCGACCACCTGACGGCCGCTGGCACCGACCTCTTCGCCCGACTCAAAGGCAAAGTACAGCGCGCCGCAGAGCTCGTCCTTCATCATGCACAGGGCCTCCATCGAGCCCAGAAGCATGGCGGTATGGGCATCGTGGCCGCAGGCATGGCAGGTGCCCGGATCGTCGGAAACGCAGACTCTGGGCCCCTTGAGGTTTTCGGGATGCTCGGCCATGGGCAGCGCATCCATATCGGCACGGAGGACGATATGGGGGCCTTCCCTGCCGGTGTCCAGTCTGGCGATAAAGGCACAGTCGGTGACCATCTCGTGGGGCAGGCCCAGACGGTCGCAGACGGCGATGCAGTAGTCGCGGGTCTTGTATTCCTTGCCGCCCAGCTCGGCGAAGCGATGGATGGTGCGGCGATGTTCGATGACCAGATCTCTGACCTGATCGGCAATATTCATCATCATATTGATTTCCCCTTTTCTGCAGAATCGGTTTTGTTTGCTGATTACAGTATAGAAGATTTATCGGAAGATGGCAAGAAAAATCCCTGCCGCAAGCGGCAGGGATCGATTCATTATGCTTTCTGTGCGTCGATTTTTTCTTTGAGTTCGGTGAGGTACATCCAGCGGTCCATCTTGGCTTCCAGCTGCTGCTCGAGCTCGGCACAGGCGGCCTGCAGTTCCTGCAGCTGCACATAATCGCTGCCGCAGGCGGCCTGCCGGGCCTGGTTGTCTTCGATCTTTGCCTCGAGCTCGGCGATCTCGCCGTCGATCATCGAAAACTCGCGCTCTTCCTTATAGGAAAAACGCAGCTTCTGATTGCCCTTGGGGCGTTCGGCCGGCGCTGCCTTGGGCTTCTGCTCCTTGACAGGGGCAGCCTCTTCCTTCTTCTTATTGTGCCAGTCGGTCCAGTTGCCGGTATAGCGCACAACTTCGCCGTTGCCGCATACCTCAAAGACCTGCGCCGCCATCTTATCGAGGAAAAAGCGGTCGTGGGATACCGTCAGAATGGGACCGGGGAAGCTCTGCAGATAGTCCTCGAGGATCGACAGGGTTGTGATATCAAGATCGTTGGTCGGCTCGTCGAGCAGCAGAACATTGGGGGCGGCCATGAGGATCGACAGCAGATAGAGTCTGCGGCGTTCACCGCCCGACAGGCGGCCAATGGTGGTATGCTGCAGATCGCCGGGGAACAGGAAACGCTCCATCATCTGTTTGGCCGAGAAGGTGCCCTCGTCGGTCTTTACCTCGTCGGCGATCGAATGGATGAAATCATAGACCTTTTCGTTGAGGTCCAGTTCCCTGCCCTCCTGCGAAAAATGGCCGATCCTGACCGTTGTGCCGATATCGACACTGCCGCTGTCGGGCGTCAGTTCGCCGGCGATCAGCCTGAGCAGGGTCGACTTGCCGGCGCCGTTGTTGCCGACAATACCGATGCGATCGTCGCGCAGCAGATTATAGGAAAAATCCCGGATGATGGTGCGGCCGTCGTAGCTCTTGGAGATGCCCTCCAGCTCGATGATCTTCTTGCCCAGACGGCTGGAGGCCGCCGCCATCTGCATGGTCTCGTCCTGCTCGGGCGCCGCCTGATCACGCAGGGCCTCGTAGCGCTCGATGCGGTCTTTCGACTTGGTGGTACGGGCACGGCAGCCGCGCATGATCCACTCGCGCTCGACACGGAGGATCGATTGGCGCTTGCGCTCGCTGGCTTCGGCCATTTCGGCACGCAGCTCTCTGAGCTCCAGATACTTGGAATAGTTGGCTTCGTAATGATAAAGCTTGCCGCGGCTCAGCTCGGTGATGTGATTGACCACGCGCTCGAGGAAATAGCGGTCGTGGGTAACCATGATCAGGCCGCCGCTAAAACGGCGCAGCCAGTCCTCCAGCCAGGCCGTCATGGCGGCGTCCAGATGGTTGGTCGGCTCGTCGAGGATCAATACATCGGCCGGATGGATCAGCGCCGCCGCCAGGGCGACACGCTTGCGCTGGCCGCCCGAAAGGGTACCGACCTTCTGCTCGTAGTCGGTGATGCCCAGCTTGCCCAGCATCATCTTGGCCTCATACTCGTTGAGCTCGCGGAACTCGGCCGGGAAATGCAGGAAAACCTGCTCGAGGACGGTGGCCTGCTCGTCCATGACGGGATTCTGGGAAAGGAAGCTGACCTGTACATTGGGGTCGCGCATCAGCTTGCCGCTGTCGGCCTCGGTCAGACCGGCCAGCACGCGCAGGAAGGTCGACTTGCCGGTGCCGTTGATACCGATGATGCCCGTCTTGTCGCCTTCGTTGAGATAAAAATTAACATCCTCCAGCAGCTGACGACTGCCGAAGTTGATGGAAAGGTGTTCTGCAGATAAAAGCATGGTGTTCTCCTGTAATTTCAGACTGCTTAGATTTTAGCATAGGACGGGCAAAATGGCAAATGGGGATAGAAAAAGCCATCCCTTATTAAACTAAGGGATGGCTTTGGTTTATTTGACAACAATGCTTTCTACGATATCATTGAGAATGGGCTGGTATTCTTCAAAGGTGCTGACCTTGGCCGATGCGTTGACGCGGACAAATGAATCTTCGGTTTCGAAGAAATACAGCTGAAACACCATATTCAGGCCGCTTTCATCGGTGTAGTTGAAAATGCAGCCCTGGGCTTCCTCCCCGTTGATGGTCAGCGGTTGGGCATCCCGCAGATCAACCTCTTTCGCATATAGAAAAACCGGAGAGGTGATCCCTCTCCGGTTTGTTTTTTGTTTGCAAGGGCGCAGAAATTACTCCTGCTCCCAGTTGTGCCAGACATCCTGGACGTCGTCGTTGCCTTCGAGCATTTCCAGCATCTTGGTCATGTTCTTGATGTCGTCTTCATTGGTCAGCTTGATGTAGTTCTGGGGAACCATCTCGACCTGTGCTTCGACAAAGACCAGGCCCTGCTCCTGCAGAGCAGCCTTGACGGCCTCGAAATCGTCGGGCTCGGTGGTGATCTCGAAGATGTCGCCCGAAGCATCGAAGTCGGATGCGCCGGCATCCAGAGCCTGCATCATGACGGTCTCTTCGTCCAGCTCGCCCTCTTCGTTGTCGATGACCAGAACGCCCTTCTTGTCGAAGGACCAGGAAACGCAGCCCGAAGCGCCCAGACCTGCGCCGTACTTATCGAAGTAGTGGCGAACGTCGGCAACGGTACGGTTGCGGTTGTCGGTCAGGCACTCGGCGATAACGGCAACGCCGCCGGGGCCGTAGCCTTCATAGGTGTTGTACTCGTAGTTCTCGGCAGCAGCACCGCTCTGGTACTTCTGCAGGGTACGCTTGATGTTGTCGTTGGGAACGTTGTCGCTCTTGGCGCGGGAGATAACAGCAGCCAGCTTGGAGTTGCTGTTGGGGTCGGCGCCGCCGCCCTCACGAATGGCGATGGCCATCTCACGAGCGTACTTGGTGAAGACCTTTGCCTTCTTGGCGTCTGCAGCGCCCTTTGTCTTCTGAATATTATGCCATTTGGAATGTCCCGACATAATAAAGCCTCCTATACAGTAAAAAATTTTAAAAAATCAAATGGGTTCACATAAAGTGACAGTTTATTATAGCACAGATTTTTTTCGGCTTCAATATCCCACGCATGATTTTTCGGCCGTATAATTGCCCTTTCTGACGCCCAT
>JAFQKM010000092.1 GCA_017396925.1 Clostridia bacterium | reverse complement strand
TAAGGAAAAAATAAAAAGACAACTCATCCGGTTCCTGCGGAACCACCTTCCCCTGCACGGGGAAGGCTTCCGTCCAACGCAGGCACCCTCATGCGGACCGTCAGGGATGCCGGTCCCTACGGGTGTTTGACGGAAGCATGGTGCTGATGGGTTGGCACTGTAGGGACGGCCATTGGCCGTCCGTTCCAACCGAATACACAGCATAACCGTCAGACAACCCAAACAACCCATAACCTGTCATTCCGATCCCCACCCTACGAAATGCAAGCATTTCGCAGGGAACCCGAGGCCTGTCGAGGAATCTTTTGCGAGTATCCGAGATCGCAGAGAAAGATCCTTCGACTGCGCTGCGCTTCGCTCAGGATGACAGAGGAGAGGGGAAGCGTTGCCGTCCGACGAAAGAATGGCACCAGTGATCGGCGTGGTCATGCGGACGACCGATGGTCGCCCCTACACCTGTTTGACGTGGGAATGGGCTTCCCTGTGTATACCCACTCTTTCCAAATAAGGAAAAAATAAATAGACACCTCATCCGGTTCCTGCGGAACCACCTTCCCCTGCACGGGGAAGGCTTCAGGGCAGCGCGCATCGGTCAGACGAGAGAATAGGCCCCCTTGTGCAAAGGGGGCTCTGCCCGAAGGGCAGTGGGGGATTGTATCGGCAGGCCGGGGGAACAATCCCTCCGTCACGCTTCGCGTGCCACCTCCCTTTGCACAAGGGAGGCTTTGTTACACCTCAAAAACCTGTCCGGGGGCGGTGACGGTATGCACAGCCTGTGCATGGTCGGGGTGGGTTGCCAGATAGGCCGGGATGACGCTGTAGTCCTCCCAGCAGTGCATGGGGAAGATATGGTCGGCCGTGCAGCGGTCGAGAAAGACCTCCATGCCGCGCGCCCGGTGTTCCTCCGGCTGACGGGGATCGAGGGGCAGGAAGGCCAGGTCGAAACGGCGGCCACGGATCCGGTCGATCTCGGCCGGGAACTTGCGGGACATATTCTCGTTCCACAGGCGGTCTTGGTCGTTTTCCTCTTCCCACAGCCAGAAGTGCAGGTCGCCGGCGTGGTAAATCGATACGCCCTCGGTCTCGATCAGGAAGGCCACACCTTCGTCGGTGCTCTTGAGGGTCTCGATGTGCAGATCGTCGACGTCGATGGCCTTGCGGGGGCCGACCTTGGTGATGTCGAGGCCGTCGGGGCGCATGCGGATGTCGTTGGACAGGATGTATTTCACATCATAGGTTTTTGCCAGATCGAAAACCACGGGGTCGAAATGATCGTGGTGCCGGTGGCTGGCAAAGACATAGAGGGGCTTGCCCCTGTCGAAGGGGGGAAGCGTGCCCGTGTAATGATCGAAAAGCAGGGTCTTGCGGGGCAGCTCGACGGCAAAGCCGCTGTGCTGAATGTAGGTGACTTTCATGCTTTGTCGCTCCAAATAAAGAAAGTTTCGTTGTAATTTATTATAACCCGATATGGATGCCTTGGCAAGAAAAAAGAAGGGCTGCGCCGCATTTTGGCACAGCCCTTTGCCTATCGCCACAGGGGGAAGGCGTATTCGAAATCGAGGTTATAGAGGTAGTGGGTCAGGGCCCGGGTATTCTGCACACCCTGAAACTCCTTGGGCAGGCCGCCCTCGCGGATGAGGGGGAAGCCGAAGGTTTTGGGGAAAAGCATGGGCGCCGGGGCCCGATCGGTTGAAAATCTATCCATCCTGTCCCTCCCGTATGAGCGTCCGCAGAGCCGACAGGGCATCGTGCAGGCTGCCGACGGCGTCGCACAGACCCAGCTCGACCGCCTCTTTGCCATAGACCACACTGCCCACATCCCCCAGCAGCTGATCGGTGCGGCGCATGAGGGCGCGCAGGGTGTGGGGTTCGATGCGGCTGCGGCTGCAGATAAAGCCGATCACCCGCTCTTCGATCTTGCGGAAATATTCCATGGTCTGGGGTATGGCCATGACCGTCCCCGACATCCGGACGGGGTGGAGGGTCATGGAGGCGGTGGGGGCGATGAAGCTGCGTTTGGCCGATACGGCCAGCGGTACGCCGATCGAGTGTCCGCCGCCCAGCACCAGCGAGACGGTGGGCTTGGACATCCCGGCGATCAGCTCGGCAATGGCCAGCCCGGCCTCGACGTCGCCCCCCACGGTATTGAGCAGGATGAGCAGGCCGTCGATGGCGTCGTCCTCTTCGATGGCGGTCAGCAGCGGCAGGATATGCTCGTATTTGGTGGTCTTGGTCTGGCCGCTCAGCTCGATGTGGCCCTCGATCTGGCCGATGATGGTCAGGCAGTGCAGCCGCCCCAGCTGCGCCGTGCCCGTCTGCGCCTCTGCGGAAGGCTCGGTCGGATTGATTTGGTTGTTGTCGTGCATAATAAAAAACACCCCCATTACTTAGTGTGCAAGCCAAGCACAAAAGTATGAGAGGGGGTGTTTGGAAACGGCGCAATCGCGCCGCGCCGACCGTTCGGCGTTGATTTTGTAAGGCTTTGCCGAGCAAAATCTATGAAATGAAAAGGGGACCCCACAAAATAACATTTTGTGGGGAACAAAACACCCCCGATAGGTAGTGTGTATCGGGGGTGGGGGATTATAAATGGAAATGATTTGTTGGGGGGATTTGGCGCTGCATTACCGTCAGACGGGTGTAGGGATGGCCATCGGCCATCCGCCTGTATAGGCTCACCGTATTCTGCAAAATAAATCCTTAGGCTGATGATTTGTACCGGCATGGGCGCTGCCGCCCCAAACCCCGGCCATACTTTCTCCGCCGAGAGAAAGTATGCAAAGATCGGCAAGGGCGCTGCCCTTGACCCTTGTTCCGGGCGAGCGCTGCGCGCCAAACCCGGCAAGGGGCACAGCCCCTTGACCCCACAGCCGGACGGATCCGGTAGGTCCAATGTCCGGCCCGATTTGCGTGATGCTTGTCATAGGCACTGTAGGGACGCGCAGTGCGCGTCCGCGGACGGCCGATGGCCGTCCCTACACCCGTCCGACGGGAGCCTTATTTAGCCGTCCCTTTGCGCTGAAAGCGCGAGGGAAGGGGGACCACCGAAGGTGGTGGAAGGGTCATTTGACAAGCCTGGTAAAGGATAAGGAAAGAAAAAACAGCCACACTCTCCCGGCATTGGCTTCGCCAACGCCACCCTCCCTCTCGCCGCGGGAGGGCTCTGGGCGTCGGAGGCCCCATCATTGCGGACCGTCAAGGATGCCGGTCCCTACGCCCGTCCGACGGGGGCCGGGATGCCCGAACGGCGGGGCGCAGCCCCAAGAGCTGCGTTTGCCTTTATTATACCACCGGGGGTGGCCATTGAAAAGAGAATGAAAGTATGCTATGCTTGATTTATCTTATAAATTCAATCAGGAGGAAACATCCATGAAAGTTCTGCTGTTTAACGGAAGCCCCCGCGGAGAAATGTGCACCTACACGGCGCTTGCCGAGATCGCCGGGACCCTCAATGAAGAGGGCGTAGAGACCGAGATCGTCTCGGTGGGCACCAAGCCCATCGCCGGCTGCATCGGCTGCGGCGCCTGCCGCAAGGCCGGCAAGTGTGTCTTTGGCGACAACGACGGCGTCAATGCCTTTGTCGAAAAGGCACGGACCGCCGATGGCTTCATCTTCGGCGCACCCGTTCACTATGCCTCCATCGGCGGCGCAGCCAGCGCCTTCCTCGACCGCGTATTCTACAGCAATTCGTCGGTCTTTGCCTTCAAGCCGGGCGCAGCCGTTGTTTCCTGCCGCCGCGGCGGCAGTACCGCATCCCTCGACCAGCTGAACAAGTATTTCACCATCAACCAGATGCCGGTCGTCTCGTCCAAGTATTGGAACATGGTCCACGGCAACAACCCCGAGCAGGTCATGCAGGATCTGGAGGGCATGCAGGTCATGCGTTATCTGGGCCGCAATATGGCATGGATGCTCAAGTGCATCGAGCTGGGCAAGCAGAACGGCCTGCACCATCCTCAGCCCGAAGAGGTGCGCTATTCCACCAACTTTATTCGATAAAAGGGCGGACAGACAATGGAAAATCGTCTGACAACCAAGCAGAAGTATTATCCGTGGGTCATCATGGTGGCCTGCTGCCTCTATATGGGCGCCTCGATCGGCATCGGCACCAACTGCGGCAGCATCTTCATGCCGGTGCTGGCAAAGGCGTTCGGCGTCGGCCTGGGCGCCATCGCCACCCAGAGCACCATCATGTGCATCGCCATGGCGGCCACCGCCCCGTGGGTCGGCCGTCAGATCGGCAGGATGGATATCCGCGTCATGATGACCATTTCGGCCCTGCTCAGCGGCGGCGCCTTTCTGGCCCAGGGCATGGTACAGAACCTGTGGCAGTATTACCTGACCGCCCCCTTCCTCGGCCTGGGCGTCGGCATGGGCAGCTTTATGACCATCACGGTCATCATCAACAACTGGTTTGAAAAGAACCGCGGCCTGGTCACTGGCATCACCATGAGCGTCTCCAGCCTGGTGGGCATCATCATGAATCCCGTGCTCAACCGGGTCATCGAAAATGCCTCGTGGCGCGTGGGATGCGGCCTCAAGGGCGGCATCGTCCTCTGCACCATTCCGCTGGTCTGGCTTTTTATCCGCCTCTATCCCCACGAAAAGGGCGCGGTGGCCTGGGGCGCCGGCGAGGGCGCGCAGGTGCAGGACGCCGGAGCTGCCCGGAAGCAGGCGCCGGCCGAGATCACGACCCGCGAGATCTTCCGTTCGGTGCCTTTCCTGATGATGGTGGTCTTTTCCTTCCTCTTTGCCGTCTGCATGAGCCCCTCGGGCCATCTGCAGAACATCGCCCTCTCGTCGGGCTTCACCTCGGCGGCCGGCGCCATGATGGTCTCGGCCTATATGGCCGGCGAGTTTGTCGGCAAGCTGGGCCTCGGCTTCCTCAATGACAAATACGGCATCAACCGCGCCGTCTATATGGTCACCGCCCTCGGCATGGTGGGCATCGCCGGCCTCTTCTTTGTCGGCGGCATGGGCCCCGGCTTCGGCCTGCTCTGTGCCCTCTGCTTCGGCCCCATGACGGCCACCACCTCGGTGGGCTATACCCTGATCGCCAACAACACCTTCGGCCCCCGGCTCTATCCCCGGTATTATCCCTATATGTCGATGGCCTCCACCGTCGCCTTTTCGGTGGGCTCCCCCCTGCTGGGCTATATCTTCGACTTTACGGGCAGCTGGAGCGCTGCCTATGTCATGGTTCTCGGCGGCCTGGGCATTTCCCTCGTTCTGCTGACCCTCAGCACAAAGATGATGGCAAAGGAACGGGCGGCACAGTAGAAATACGCACAAAAAGACCGCCTGCGGGCGGTCTTTTATTTATCGAATTAAATAATTGAAAAAAACGATAGCCTGTGCTATGCTCTCCTTGGAAAAAGAGAAACGGAGGTATGTCCATTATGCGGATCGATCCCAAAACCCTGACCAGAAAACAGAAATATTATCCGTGGGTCGTCATGGCGGCCTGCTGCCTTTATATGGCGGGCGGCATCGGCGTCGGCACCAACTGCTCGGGCGTCTTCATGCGTCCCGTGGCCGATGCGCTGGGCGTCGGCATCGGCTCGATGTCGCTCTATGGCATCGTCCTCAGTATCGTCAATGCCCTGATGGCCCCGTGGGTCGGCCGTGCCATCGGCCGCATCGACATCCGTAAGCTGATGACCGTGGGCACCTGCCTGATCGGCGGCGCCTTCCTGCTGCTCAGCCTCAGCCAGAACCTGCTTTTTGTCTATGTCGGCGGTGCGCTGGTCGGCGCAGGCGTCAGCATGGGCACCTTTATGGCCGTCACGGTCATCATCAACAACTGGTTTATCAAGAACAACGGCCTGGTCATGGGCATCACCATGAGCACCTCCAGCCTGGTGGGCATCGTTGCCAACCCGGCCGTCAACTGGATCATCGAGCATTTCGGCTGGCGCATCGCCTATGCCGGCATGGGCGTGCTGATCCTCTGCACCCTGCCCCTCATCTGGGTATTCATCCGTATGTATCCCGACCAGAAGGGCACCATTGCCTGGGGCGAGGAGGACCTGCCCGAGCCCGAGATCCAGACCACCATCACCCATCATGCCCCCATCGAAGCGCAGTCCATCGACCTGCGCCATCCCGCGCTGCTGTCGATCCTGGCCTTTGTCTTTGTATTGCCGCTGGCCAACAGCCATGCCGGCTATTTCCAGAATGTCGCCCTGTCCTACGGTTTCTCGGCGGCGCTGGGCGCATCGATGATCTCGGCCAGCCTGGCCGGTGAGTTTGTCGGCAAGCTGGGCATCGGCTGGCTGAGCGACCGCATGGGCATCAACAAGACCATTGCGCTGGTCGTCGGCATGGGCGCGGCCGGCCTTGTGGGCCTGCTCTTTATGGACGGACGCCCGGCATGGTATGCGCTGGCCTGTGCGCTGATCTACGGCCCCATGCAGGCCATCGGCACCATCGGCTATCCCCAGATCATCCGCAATAATTTCGGCGCCAGGTTCTATCCGCTGATCTACCCCTATATGTCGATCGCCGGCACCATCTCGTCGTCGCTGGCTTCGCCGGCCTACGGCTATATCTACGATGCCACCGGCACCTTTGTGCCCACCTTTGTCATCGCGCTGGCCGGCCTGGCTCTGTCGATGCTGCTGCTGATCGTCTGCGAAAAGACGGCCAAGCAGATGAAAAAGTAGGATTTTTCCGCAGGATAAAAAAAAGACCACCCCTCGGGTGGTCTTTTTTGCACAAGGGAGGCTTCAGGGCACGGTGCCATACTTATGTCAAACCGGTGTAGGGACGGCCATCGGCCGTCCGCCAGTATGTGTTTCCCATTCACTACCATACATTCGTTAAAGCGCTGTAGGCTCCCTTGTGTAAAGGGAGCTGTCAGCGAAGCTGACTGAGGGATTGTTTTACCGCAGCATCAATGTATGTACAGACGTTGTAGAAGTTCCGGTTGACTTCATTGTTGGGAATGCGAATGACGAGCAGGCCATAGCCTTTCAGGAAGGCTGAACGCTGTGCATCTTTTTCTATGTTTTTATCTTCGTAATGCTGAGAGCCATCCAGTTCGATTACCAATTTGGCTTCGGCACAGTAAAAATCAACAATGTATTTTCCAAGTACTTTCTGCCGGGAAAAACGAACAGGATAGGTACGCAGAAAGTCGTACCAGAGATGGCGTTCCTCTTTGGTCATTTCTTTTCGCAACTGCTTTGCAAAAGGAACCAGCTGCTTATTGTGCTTGTGCTGCATTACAATCCCTCCGTCACCTGCGGTGCCACCTCCCTTTACACAAGGGAGGCTTCATGCGTCCGACACAGGCATCCAAATACCCCATACCCTGTCATTCCGAGCCTGTTGAGGAATCTTTTCCGCACCAATGAGGCCGCCGGGAAAGATCCTTCGACGGCGAGCCTACGGCTCTTGCTCAGGATGACAGAGGGGGTGGGAAGCGTTGCCGTTCGACGGACGGGTAGTGCTGATGGACACCGCACACATGCGGATGGCCGATGGCCATCCCTACACCTGTCTGACATAGGCAGTGGGCCTTGCTTATAGGCCCCCTTGTGCAAAGGGGGCTCTGCCCGAAGGGCGGTGGGGGATTGTATCGGCAGGCCGGGGGTACAATCCCTCCGTCACACTGCGTGTGCCACCTCCCTTTACACAAGGGAGGCTTCATTGCGGACCGCCGATGGCCGTCCCTACACCCCTCCGTCGGGCAGGCTTTGGTCTTTTGTTTTTATCCCCGGAAGGAGGGGCAGTCGAGGGTTTCCTTGATGCGTGCGCGGAGGTCGGCGCCCGAGAGGGTCTCGATCTCGAAGCCTTCGGGGCTCATGGAGAAGGAGATATTGTCGTACATACCGGCGCAGAAGACCAGCTCGAGGGAGGCGCCCATGCGGTTTTCGCCGGTCATCTCGAAGGCTTCCAGCAGCACGAGGGAATCATAGAGCAGGAAGTTGCGGGCAAAGAGCAGCAGGTCGGAAGTCAGCTGCCAGCGGCCCTCGGCCTCGGCAGGGCGGATGCAGCCCTTTTCTTCCAGCAGGGCCATGAGCGAGGGCAGGCTTTCGGCCTGGGGCATCTCGACGCCGCAGTTGCCGGCAAGGCCATAGACCAGACCGTTGATGAAGGGGGAGGTCAGCTGGGTGACCACCTCTTCCTGCGAGAAGTGCAGGTCGACGCCCTGGCCGTTGGTGTAGGCGCCGATGGCGCGGATGCGGCACAGGTCGATGCAGGCCAGCAGCAGCAGGGTGGCCGGGGCCGGCAGGGAGAGGTGGATATCGGCATTCTTGATGCCGGCGCCCGAGACAAAGTCGGAAAGGACGTCGATGACCGGCTGGCTGTCGCCCTCCAGCGGGGTGATGACCAGGCCATTTCCGTTGCTTTCGGCCAGCGTCAGCTTTTCGGCGCTGAGGTAGGTGTATTTCTCCAGCATGGCGAAGGACTTCTGGACGATCATGCGGGCGCAGCGCTCGGGGGCCGACAGGGGCAGCAGCAGGCGTGCGGCCTCTTCGGTCAATTTACCGTCCTTGAAGACGCCCTTTTCCTCGAGGGAAGCGGCTTCGGTGCCGTCGGGCTTCTGCTTGTTGTTGACAAAGGGGCTCATGGGGTTGGTTCTGGCGAAGGAATCGGCCAGAAAGGTGATCTCGGTGGGGGTCAGATGCATGGTGTGATTCTCCTTTTAGCTGCGCAGATCGGCGCGGATATGGTCGGGGGTCAGGAAGAGGCTGAGGCCGTCGTGGATCGAGCGGACGAAGATGTCGGCATGGGTCAGCAGGCCGGCATACATGCCCTCTTCCAGCAGGACGGCCACCGCCAGATCGGCGGCGTCGAACATGGGGATATCGTTGAAGCCGTTGCCGAAGCAGGCCACGCCGCCCGACAGGCCCTTGACGATCTCTTCCTTGCAGAGGCCGGCGTCGGGACGGGGGAAGGTGTGGACCGTCAGGGGCAGATGGGCGCACTGGGCGCGCACCGTGCCGTAGGTGTCGGCCGTTAAAACATGGAGCTCGACCTGCTTGCTGAGGGCCTCGATGGGGGCTTCCAGCCCGGGGACGAGCAGACCGTCGACGGCGATGGTGCCGTTGTAGTCCAGTACGATATGGCTGATCTCGAGGGCCTCGCGGCCGGGGATCTCGATGCGGATCATAGAATATTGCCTCCTGTGTGGGGTGATGCTTTCACAGTACCACAGAATGGCGGCTTTGTCCAACCTTTACCCGAAAGAAAGTGCAGAGAACGCAAAAAGACCCCCGGGGGAAGATGGGGGCCTTTTCGCTGTTTCTTGCAAAACAATGTCTTGTAAGGGGGATTAAAGAGAGGTATTGCTGCAAGTACATAGTACCACAGGTCGGGGAAAAAAGTGTGTACGATTTGTGAATAGTCTGTTAATCTTTTATCGCGCAAAAGCGACATTTTTCGTCAAAATGCAAAAATCGAACAAAATTTCGAAAAAATTTCGAAAAGTGGGTAGAAAAGCGTACAGCCGTTCTGCTATAATGCAGGTATAGAAATCGAACAAAAATCGAACATATACCATACCGATATAAAGGAGCGAACGTACAATGACCAATACAGCCAGAAAAATTGAACGCCGCCCGGAGCATATCCGCCAGAGAGATACCCTGCACGCATGGGAGCTGACCCCCCAGTCGCTGCGTGAGATCCTCCTGTTTCAGAAAGACCGCCTGTCGACCGACATCATGCAGGTCGTGCCCCTGACCCGCGCGTTCCGCAGCGTCCTGCTCGACCATGTGCATTTCCTCGGCCGCGAGGCGCGCACCATCCTGCTGCTGCGTATGGCCACCGCCCATGTGCAGGACGAGGCCCTGCTGGTGGCCCTCTGCGAGCGCAGCGGCCGCCGCGTGCGCACCGAAGCCCTGCAGCGCGCCCGCAAGGCACAGAACCGCGCCGCCGCGTGGGTCATCGAAGAGAGCCTGGGCGACGATGCCCCCGCCGAAGAGAAGCCGGGATTTCTGACAAATCTGTGGGAACGGTTCTGCGGACTTGCGTATTGATGCCGATTTGTGGTAATCTATATTCTATCTTATATAATAAATTAAGGAGTAGATAGAGATGCCCAAAATGAATCTGACCTCGCCCCACGGCCGGCTGATCCCCTGTGATGTCCGCCTGCATGGCAGCGAGCAGCGGGTCTGCCTCATCGCCCACGGTTTCGCCAGCTCCAAGGAGAGCTCGACGGCCCAGATGCTGCTTGATCATCTGGAAAAGCTGGGCCTGGGCGCCGTCGCCTTCGACTTCCCCTGCCACGGCACCAGCACAGCCGACTATACCGCCCTGACCGTCGACGCCTGCCTGCAGGATATGCGCACCGTTGAAGACTATATCCGCGAAGCCGTTCCCGGCGCCGAGATCTGCCACTTCGGCTCGAGCTACGGCGCTTATCTGTCGCTGCTGCGTCTGATCGAATCGGGCGAGCCCCGCCGCGCCTTCCTGCGCTGCGCCGCCGTCGATATGGATCACGCCTTCGACGATGTGATGGAGGCCATCGAGGGTCAGATCGGCCAGATGGGCTATTCGGTCTATGATCCCGGCTTCGGCCCCGGCCTCAAGCTGAGCCCCGCCTTTTTTGAAAGCCTCAAGGGCCGCTCGGTCTTCGAGATGGCGCTGCCCGAGGGCGCGAGGATCGAGATGATCCACGGCCTGGCCGATCCCGTCGTTGACGTCGAATCGGCAAAGGCCTATGCCGAAAAGATCGGCTGCCGCATCAACCTCATTCCCGATGCCGACCACAGCATTGCCACCCCCGAGGGCATCAGCACCCTGCTGGAACGCACCGAGATCTTTTTTAAGGCATAAGGGAGGGGATCGATCATGCTGAAGTTTCCGAAACGCAAGCGCAGCCTTGCGCTGACCCTTGCCCTGCTGCTGTCCTTCAGCCTCTTTGGCTGTACCACCGAAGAGCTGGAGACCGCCGGTGAGATCATCGGCACGGTGGCCGATATCGCCGACGCCGTAACACAGGAGGAAAGCGGCGATCAGATCGCCGAAGATCCCGAAGAAGAGATGACCGAGCTGCCGGTGGAAGACAGCGACCTGCCGGCCGAACCCGAACAGGAACCCGAGCAGGAAGAACCGGCCATCGACTATGACGGCGTCTATACCTCCAAGGAGGATGTGGCCCTCTACCTCTGGACCTACGGCGAGCTGCCCCGCAACTTCATGACCAAGAACGAGGCCCGCAAGCTGGGCTGGAGCGGCGGCGGCCTGGATGATTACGCACAGGATATGTGCATCGGCGGCGACACCTTCGGCAACCGCGAAGGCCTGCTGCCCAAGAAATACAAATACATCGAGTGTGACATCGACACCCTCAACGAGGATTCCCGCGGCGCCAAGCGCATCGTTTTCTCCAAGGGGCTGGAGGTCATTTACTATACACCCGATCACTACGAGAGCTTCGAGCTGCTTTACGGGGAGGAATAAGATATGAAAAAAGCCATTCTGGACGGCGCGATCCTGGCCGGTGACCGCGAAAAGGCCCACCTGCATCTGCAGCGCGCCCTCGACCTGCCCGATTATTACGGCTGCAATCTGGACGCCCTCTTCGATTGCCTCAACGACGAGCTGGGCCCCCTCGACATTCTGATCAGCGGTTGCAGATTCATCGAGGACGGCAGCTACGGCGCCCGCATCGTCGAGACGGTCTGCCAGGCGGCCCGCGAGGTGGGCGGCCACATCATTCTGGAATACGATGTTCCCAAGTATGAGGAAATGGACGAGGCCGACGAATAAACCTGCATAGTTCTATAGATAAGAAAAGACCACCCATCGGGTGGTCTTTTTTTTGCTGTGTAAAGGGAGGCGCCGCAGGTGACGGAGGGATTAAGCCTCCCTTGTGCAAAGGGAGGTGGCACGCGAAGCGTGACGGAGGGATTGTTATCCTCCGGCCTGCCGATACAATCCCCCACCGCCCTTCGGGCAGAGCCCCCTTTACACAAGGGGGCCTATAAGCAAGGCCCCATGCCTATGTCAGACAGGTGTAGGGACGGTCATCGGCCGTCCGCATGAAGCCTTCCCCGTGCAGGGGAAGGTGGTTCCG
>JAFQKM010000091.1 GCA_017396925.1 Clostridia bacterium | reverse complement strand
TATACTGAAAATATTCCCAAAGGAGCTGTAGCGTTGAAGCTCAAAAAAATCTTAAAACTGCTGTTTGGCCAGACCGTCTTTATCGTGTTGGCCCTGCTGGTGCAGATCGGCTTTTTCCTGTCGGCCGGCTCGCGCATCATGAGCGACGAGAGCTTTCGGGTCATCAATCTGGCTCTGCGTGTCCTCAGCGTCATCCTGATGATCTATATCATCAACAAGCCGGGCAACCCCGAGTTCAAGCTGACCTGGATCATCCAGATCGCCGTATTTCCCATCTACGGTTCCCTTTTCTACCTCTATGTGCAGGGCCAGAAGGTGCCGCTGCTTATCAATAAAGAGCACAAGCGCCTGCGCCGCCAGAGTGCCTCCTGTATCCGGCAGGATCCGGCCATCCTTGAAGAACTGGAGAGCGACCCCCACAAGCGCAACTTCGTCCGGTATATGAACGAATACGGCGATGTGTCGGCCTTTAAGAATACCGAGGTCACCTATTTCCCGCTGGGCGAAGACAAGTGGCGGGATATGCTGGCCGAGCTGGAAAAGGCCGAAACCTATATCTTCCTTGAATACTATATTATTGAAGAGGGCGAGATGTGGGACAGCATCCTCGAGGTGCTGGTGCGCAAGGCGGCCCAGGGGGTCGACGTCCGTCTGATGTACGACGGCATCGGCTGCCTGCCCAAGCTGCCCTACGGCTATCATAAGAAGCTGCGCGAAATGGGCATCCGCTGCCACATCTTCAATCCCTTCCGCCCCCTCCTGTCGACCATTCAGAACAACCGCGACCACCGCAAGATCCTGGTCATCGACGGCCGGGTGGCCTATACCGGCGGCGTCAATCTGGCCGACGAGTATGTCAACCGCACCGCCCCCTACGGCCATTGGAAGGATACGGCAGTCAAGCTGGAGGGCGAGGCCGCCTTCAGCTTTGCCGTCATGTTTCTCGAGCTGTGGCAGATCTCCACCCGTCAGCGTCTGCCCGACTACGAGGCCTTCCGTCCACAGGCTGTGGAAAAGGCCGACGTCCCCGGCTATGTCATGCCCTTTGACGAATCGCCCTTCGACGGCGAGCTGCTGGGCGAGACCGTCTATATGGATATTCTGAACAAGGCCGAGCGCTATGTTCATATCACCACCCCCTATATGATCATCGACAACGAGATGCTGACCGCCCTGGGCAATGCCGCCAAGAGCGGCGTCGACGTCAAGGTCATCGTGCCCCATGTGGCCGACCACTGGTATGCCCATGCCGTGGCCAAGGCCTATTATGCCCAGCTGATCGAGCGGGGCGTACAGCTTTACGAGTATATGCCCGGTTTTATCCACAGCAAGTCCTTTGTGTCGGACGATCACACCGCCGTGGTGGGCACCATCAACCTCGACTACCGCAGCCTCTATCTCCACTACGAGTGCGGCGCATGGATCCATAAGCATCCCGTTGTGGCCGAGATCGAGGAAGACTTCCAGCGCACGCTGGAGCGCTGCCGCCCCATCACGCTGGAGAGCACCCGTGTCCGCGGCCCGCGCCGCGTGGTCAACGCCCTCCTCCGCCTCATCGCCCCTCTGATGTAAGAAAAAAGCCGCCCTGTCGCAAAGACAGGGCGGCTTTTCGGTTTGGGTGGGTATGTAGGGGAGGGAAGATCCCTCCCGGAGGTCAGCGGCAGCGGCCGTAGGGAACGGCGCAGCTGCAGCCGGAGGCGCTGCTGTCGGCGTCGGAAACGACAATGCGTGTGGCAGGAATGTCGACATAGCGGACGCCACCGCTGCTGCCGTTGGCGTTGCTGCCGGTTCCGCCATTGCCGCAGGATGTGCAGCGGCAGGGGCAGCAGGGGCAGCATCGGTTGTTTCTTCTGCAGGAATTCCAGAACATCATATTACCCAAACCTTTACTTGAATTTGACACGGTTTTTACCGGCCTGCTCTATTCTATGCAGAGAAGCGGGCAGGGGTTCCGCGGTTGACATTGCCTTTGGGTTTGGCTATACTAACAGAATACGGGGTCTGCCCCGTTTCCTTTGAAAGGAGAAGTATTGTGAATACCAGCCCCAATACCGCCCATGGCCGCTATGAAGCCATGCTGATGGTCACCACCCTGGCCTGGAGCATGTCGTTTATCTGGTCGAAGGTGGTCACCAATACCGGCATGACCAGCGAGATGTACCTCTTCCTGCGCTACACGCTGGCTGCCCTGCTTCTGCTGCCCTTTGCCGTAAAATACCTGCGCACCATGCGCCGTAAGCAGTTCTGGTCGGGCATCCTGATGGGCGTCATCTTCTTTACCAGTATGATGGCCCAGACGGCCGGCATCGCCATGTCGACCCCCGCGCAGAGCAGCTTTATCACCACGGCCTATGTGGTCATCGCGCCCTTCACCACCTGGCTGCTGCTGCGGCAGAAGCCCAATAAGCGCATCTGGGCCGCCGTCCTGCTCTGTCTGGCCGGCATCTATGTCCTCAATATGAAGCCGGGCGAGGTGCTCAGCCTCAGCCTGGGCAATATGCTGACCCTGCTGGGCGCCCTCGGATGGGCCTTCCAGCTGACCTATACCTCCATCGCCGGCCGATATATGCCGCCCGCCCTGCTGTCCTTCCTGTCCTTCGGCTTCACCGGCCTGATGGGCGGCCTGACAGCCCTGTGCACCGGCAGCCTGTTTGCCACGACCATGCCCCAGATCGAGGGCGCGGCACTGTCGATCACGCTGGCGGCCATCTTCCCCACGGTGCTGGCCAACCTCGTGCAGGTCTATGCCCAGCCCCATGTCGACGCCAACAAGGCGGCCGTCATCTATACGCTGGAGGCGGTCTTTGCCACGGTCATTTCCATCCTGATGGGCATGGAGCCCCTGCGCACCTCGGTGCTGGTGGGCGGCGGACTGATCGTCGGCGCCGTATTGCTGACCCAGATCGGAGGAGAAGGCGCAGATGTTTGACAACAAAGTGATTTTTGAGATGCTCGACGAGCTGCAGATCGAGTATCGCCTGCTCGAGCACGAGGTGGCCCACACCATGGCCGACCTGCCGCCCATCGAAGAAGAGCTGGGGGCAAAGTTTTTCCGCAATCTCTTTCTGCACAACCGCAACAAGAGCCAGCTCTGGCTGCTGCTCATCATCGGCGATAAACCCTTCCGCACATCGGAGGTCTCCAAAACACTGGGCACCTCCAGGCTGTCCTTCGGTTCGGCCGAGCTGCTGGAAGAAAAGCTGGGCGTGCAGCCCGGCGCCGTCAATCCGCTCAGCCTGATCTTTGATCGGGATCACGAGCTTCATCTGGCCTGCGACCGCGAGATCCTGACCCATGCGCGCGTCTGCATGCATCCCGGCTGGGGCGGCCAGAGCATTGTTATGAAAACCACGGATCTGTTCGACCGGATCCTGCCCCATCTGGGTGTTACACCCACATGGATCGATATTACAGGGGAGGCATAAAATTATGGGCTTTTTCAAGCGAGTACACAAGGTCGTATCCTATATTCCCGAAGGCCGCGTCATGAGCTATGGCGATATCGCCGATTTCATCAACGAGCCGGGCAAGGCCAAGTTTGTCGGCTTTGCCATGAAGTTCTGTCCCAACGAGTATCCCTGGCACCGCGTCGTCAAGAAGGACGGCCGGCCGACCATGGGCGATATGCAGGCCATGATCCTTCGCAAGGAGGGCATCACCTTCAACGAGATGGGCTGCGTCGATATGGACAAATACAAGGTCCATCCCACCGAGATGCACCTGATCATGGAAGCCAGCGGCGAGGAATAAAATCGCATATCCAATGGAGGTCATCTGCCCCGGGCCATTTGCTGCCCGGGGTTTTTTCTGCCCTTTTTCGATACAAATCGCAATCATTCGATTGCATATTACAGATCGTGTTCGGAAATGCGGGGGAGAACCTTGCATCGCCTTTGCGGCTCTGCTACAATAAAGTCATCGGAAACCCATGTAAAGGAGGGCGCATGATGCTGCGGTATCTCTTCATCGACATGAGCAGGAAACTCTGTGCAGGAGCCGGCAGACGGGCGAAGCCTGTGCAGAGATAACGCAAGATCCCATTCGTCCGGTCGGATCCTGCACCTTACGGAGCTGTAACCCAATACCATTTCTGTAAGGAGAGCGATCTGATGAACATCCAAACCATCCATACATTTTATATCTTCTGGGCAGGGCAGACCCTGTCGCAGCTGGGCAGCGCCATGACCGGCTTTGCCCTGATCCTCTGGGCCTTTGAAGGCCGGGGCAGCGCCCTGACGGTCTCCCTCATGGCCTTCTGCAGCTATGTCCCCTATGTGCTGGCCAGCCTGCTGGCCGGCGGCGTTGTCGACCGCCGTTCCCCCAAGAGGGTCCTGCTGGTCTGCGATCTGCTGGCCGCCATGGGCACCGGAACCATTCTGGCTGCCGCAGGGCAGGGAAGGCTGCGCGTGGGGCTGATCTGCGCCGTCAATGTTTTCACCGGCCTGATGAATGCCTTTCAGTCGCCGGCGGCCTCGGCCGCTGTGGGGCGGCTGGCCCCCAAAGATCGGCTGAGCCGGGTCAGCGGCCTGCAGGCACTGGGCAGCAATCTGAATGCCGTTCTGTCCCCTGTGCTGGCAGCGGCCCTCTACGGCATGGGCGGCCTGCCCCTTGTATTGGCCATCGACCTGACCACCTTTGCCGCCGCCTTTCTCAGCCTGCTGGTGCTGCAGATCCCGGCAGCCGGTGGGGAAGCAGG
>JAFQKM010000090.1 GCA_017396925.1 Clostridia bacterium | reverse complement strand
TTTGCTGCTGAATATCCCCAGTGGATGCCTGCAAGGGTTCTGATTCAGGAAAAGGGTCTTTATACCGTTGTGTCAGAAAGCGGCGAAGGTTGGGCCGAGGTTTCCGGCCGTTTCCGTTTTGAGGCAGAAAAGGGGACCGACTATCCGGCTGTCGGCGATTTTGTGATGATTGATCCCAATCCCAATGGGCGGGCCGTTATTCACCGTGTGCTGCCAAGGAAAAGCAGCTTTATCCGCAAAGCGGCCTTCAGTCTGTATGAAGAGCAGATCGTTGCCGCCAATATCGACACCGTTTTTCTCTGTATGGCACTTAACGGCAACTTCAAGCTGCGCAGGCTCGAGCGCTATCTGACCCTTGCATGGGACAGCGGCGCCATTCCTGTCGTACTGCTGACCAAAGCCGATCTGTGTGAAGATCTGCCCGAAAAGCTGGCGGCAGTGGAAAGCATCGCAGCCGGCGCCGAGATACTGGTGACCAGTGCATTTGATGAAAAGGGATGCCAACCGCTGATGCCTTATCTGCAGAAGGGAAAGACGGTCGCCTTTATCGGCTCATCGGGAGTTGGAAAGTCGACTCTGATCAACCGCCTGCTGGGCGCAGAGATCCTGGCAACCAACGGTCTGCGTGATGACGACCGCGGCCGACATACCACCACGCGTCGTCAGCTGATGGTATTGCCGTGCGGAGCAATGGTTATTGATACGCCGGGCATGCGTGAACTGGGCATGACCGATGAGGCCGGGCTGGGACTTGAACAGACCTTTGGCGAAATCGAAGTGTTGGTGCATGCCTGCCGCTTTGCCGATTGCACCCATACCGGTGAACCCGGCTGTGCCGTGCAGGCTGCCCTTGAAAAGGGAGAATTGCTTCCCGAGCGCTGGTTGGCCTATCAGAAACTGCTGAAAGAAGCAAAGTATGCCGAATCACAGGCCGAGTATCTCAAAGAAAAGCGCAAGCACTTCAAACAGATCTCGAAAAACAAGAGAAACCGCGATCACAAACGGTAAAAACAAATAAAACAAACCCCTGTAAAGCTTTTATTCTTTACAGGGATTTGCTGTTTTTCAGAGGTCAAAGCGGCAGGATTACCGTCATGCGGGTGCCGAGATCATCGCGGCTGAGCACCTCGATGGTGCCGCCATGGCGGGTGATGATCCAGTGGGCGATCGAAAGGCCGAGGCCGGTGCCACCGGTCTGGCGGACACGGGAGGGATCGGCACGATAGAAGCGCTCGAAGATGTGCGCCTGATCATCGGGAGAGATGCCGATGCCCTCATCCTGCACCGAGAATGCAGCAGCGTTTTCTTTCTGCTGCAGGCGCAGGGTAATGGTTGTATTCTGCGAAGAATACTTGGCGGCATTGTCGCAGAGAATGCGCAGCGCCTGCTTGAGCATGGTGGGGTCGGCCTGTAAACAGATCGGATTTTCGGGAAGATACAGCTGCCAGTGATGATTCCGGTTGATCATCTGATACTCCTGGCAGGTTTCGGCAAGCATATCATTCAGACAGACTTCCGAGATGGTGAGGGGGTTGCGTCCGCTATCGCTGCGGGCCAGAAAGAGCAGCTGTTCCACCAGATGCTGCATATGCTCGGATTCGCTTTTTATGGCAGTGATCGATTCGTCCAGAATGGCCGGATCTTCCTTACCCCAACGGTCGAGCATCGATACATAGCCTTGAATGACGGCAATGGGGGTGCGAAGCTCATGGGAGGCGTCGGATACAAAACGGGTCTGCTGGCGATAACTCTGACGCATGCGCTCCAGCAGACTGTTGACTGCCGATTCCAGACCGGCCAGCTCGCTGTTGCCGGTATGCAGCTGCTGTCCGACGGCCAGCGGATCAATGCGGCTGACGGCACTTTCCAGCTGGTGAAAAACCTCGTCATCTAAAGTCTCATGGCTCAGGGCCTGTGCCGTTTCGGTAATGCGAGTCAGCGGCTGCAGGATCTTATGCAGCTTGACACTGCCGAAAAAGAGGGAATAGACAAAATAGATGGCCTGCACGCCGAACATCGGCCGCATGGTCTGCAGGATCTCGATATAGACCGAAGTGGGGATGTTTTCTATGATTTCAGGCAGCTGTTCAGGATGAAAGCTCTGCCCCGGCAGAGCCAGCAGTTCTTTTGGAAAAAGGCCCCAGGCCACAAGCAGGTCGCAGAGCAGAAAGCAGAAAAAGATCTCGCCCAGCAGATTGCCGTGGATGCGCCATAGAACCGATTTGGAATTGGCTTTCTGTTTGTTTTTCATAGGCATCATTCCTTCAAAACATAGCCGACGCTGCGGACCGTATGGATCAGCTTGATGCCGAATACATCATCGATCTTGCTGCGCAGGAAGCGGATATAGACGTCGACCACATTGGTTTCGCCCATATAATCATAGCCCCAGACCTTTTCCATCAGGGTTTCGCGGGAAAGAACGAGGGTTTTGTTGCGCAGCAGGGTCTCCAGCAGCAGAAACTCGCGGCCGGTCAGCTTGATCTCGGTGCCGTTGTACTGCACCGTGTGGCGGCCAAGATCCATGGTCAAACCGCCGCAGGAGAGGGTTTCGGAAGCCTGCGCTCTGGGGGCGGCATTGCGGAGGGCGGCACGGATACGTGCCAGCAGTTCTTCGATGGCGAAGGGCTTGGTGATATAGTCCTGGGCGCCCAGATCAAGGCCGCTGACCTTGTCCATGACGGCGTCGCGGGCTGTAACCAGAATGACCGGCAGTTCAGAGGTACGGCGCAGCCTGCGCAGCACTTCTAGGCCGCTCAGTTCGGGCAGCATGATATCCAGCAGGCAGAGGTCGAAATCGCCACTCTGGGCCATCTCCAGACCGGTACGGCCATCGGCGGCTTTGCCGACGGTATAACCTTCGTGGATCAGTTCCAGCTCGATGAATCGGGCCAGCTTTTCTTCGTCTTCAACAATCAGGATTTTTTGCATAGGATCAACTCCGGTGTGTCAGAATAGAGAAAACAGGGCAAAAGCCCTCTGCCATAGCAGGGGGCATGTGCCATATACGGGTTATTTTCTGTGTTCGCCGTTTTCCATTTCGCGCTGGATATCGGCCTTGATGCTTTCGGCAACTTCCGATGCCTTGTCCCAGGCCTTATTGAAGTTCTCCTTTTCAAGGTCGGGGCCCTTGAAGCTGTAGCTGCAGCCGCAGAACAGGCCGACGATCAGCAGGGGAAGGGTGACCCAGAAAGCAAAGAACAGAGCGGCGACAAATACGGTGACCGGCATCGAACCGATGGTTTCGCCCTGACGGCGGATCAGCAGAGTATTGCGGTTGCCGCGGCGGATCAGGCTCCTGACCCAGGCGACAAAGCCCTGCCAGCCCATATGTCCGTCGGGCTGTGCCTTTCGGGCGTTGGGGGCTTCGGATTCTTCCTGCGCATGGGATGCACCGGCCGGAGGCGCTACACGGCCCTGCTTTTCCAGCAGGATCATGGCCTCCAGCAGATCGCCGTCGGTTTCGGTCAGGACGGCCTTGGCCTCTTCATAGCTGACGTTGGCTTTTTCACGCAGCTTTTCAACCTTTTCGATAAACTCCATAATATGTTCCTCCTTGCGGTTTCTTTTGTTTGTGACTACAGTATGCGCCCATTTGTTTAAATCCAAATGGAGGAAAGATGAAAAACAGATTAAAATCGGGCGTTTTTCTTTAAATTATAGCACGGTGCAAGGGGAGATGCCACAAAAAAGAGCCGATGGATATCCATCGGCTCTTTGGGGTATGTAAGGTGAAATTACTCGGCCTTGATCTTCTTCAGGTTGGCGAAGCGGGGCAGACCCTTTTCCCATGTATAGGGGTTTTCGCCGGCAATCAGGGGCAGAGCATAATCAAAGAATTCCTTCTTGATGCCTGCGCCGTCCTCGGTGATCCACTCGAGGGGGAACTTCTTTTCAGTGTTGGCAACAACGGTCAGAGGCAGCAGCTCGACCTTGGCTACATAACCTTCGGCGTCGGGATCGCGGCTGATGGCAACCATCTTGTCGGTGATGCCCGAAACAGCGGCACGAACACCTTCGGCACCCATCAGAACAGCTTCGTCAACGTCGGTCTTGGAAGCGACGTGGGCAGCGCAGCGCTGCATGAGAGAGTATTCGATGGCACGGACCTTGGCGCCGGTGGCATCCTTGACGCAGTTGGCCAGGAAGGCAGCCGAGCCGCCCATCTGCTTGTGGCCGAATGCATCAGCCTTGGCGTCCTTATTGGCATACTCTGCAATGAAAACGCCGTCTTTGTCCTTGATGCCTTCGGAAATAACAACAACACAGTTGCCCTTTTCCTCATAGACCTTCTTGACGCGGGCAACAAAGTTGTCCAGATCAAAGGGCAGCTCGGGCAGGTAGATCAGGTC